>CADCQO010000194.1 GCA_902803585.1 uncultured Ruminococcus sp. | reverse complement strand
CATCAAGAAGACTCTGAAGATGCTGAAGGATAAACGCTTTCTGTGCCCCTGCCAGATCCATTTTGTTGACGAAGATGAAACAGGGAATGCGGTATCTCTGCAAAAGCTGCCAAAGTGTCCGCGTGTGGCTCTGTACGCCGTCTGTGCCGCTGACAACCAGCAGGGCATAGTCCAGCACCTGCAGGGTACGCTCCATTTCTGCTGAAAAATCAACATGGCCCGGTGTATCCAACAGGGTAAAATGTGTATTTTCATAATCAAACAGGGCTTGTTTCGAGAAAATGGTAATACCCCGTTCGCGTTCTGTCGAAAAGGTATCTAAAAAAGAATTGCGGTGATCTACCCGCCCCTGACTGCGAATTGCACCCGAACAATACAGCAGGGCTTCGGAAAGTGTGGTTTTTCCGGCGTCTACGTGTGCCAGAATTCCGATAACGATTTTTTTCATAGGTTTTGTCCGTCCTTATCGAAAAAGCTGTTACGACTATTATAATCATAACGCCGCTGTTTTGCAAGTGCCGCAGCGCTTCTCCGGACAGATGCTGCCAGAGCAAAGGCAGAACGCTTTTTTACTGCTAAGGTCTGTTCTTCTTGTTTTTTCTGGGTCTTTCGGCGGGAAAATCAGGAATGTTTTCCCTTGGAAACATTTCCTTTAATTCCTCGTCGCGAGTGTCAGCCGCCTTATCTCCTAAATTTTTACGGAGCTGGGGGCTGAGATTGTCACGCACATATTGGTCATAGACACCCTTACAGCTAAGCACATATTTTTTGCCGTCACTCTTCAGAAGATTGTCCACAAAAATACATACGCAGCTTGTTTTGAAGTTATCGATTTTGCTGCTGTACAGGGCATTGAAACGTCCGATCATACACAGGTATTTCAGCCCCGTCATCAGATACTCCGCTGAGCGCCAGTGTGTTCCGTCTTTCTTGCTGCCGGAATGTACATATGACAAATAACGCCACGCCAGACCTTCATCAGAGTATTTCCGGCTGGCAGAAAAGAAAACACAAGCGATTCCCAGTATCGCATAGCCATCAGTGACCGGCTCGGCATCGTTTTGTATCTGTGCATCCAGACGTTCTTTGATGTAGGGAATGAGTTCACGGATATTCTTGTCCTGATCGCTGCGGAACAGGAATTTCCAGCTGCTGTCGGGGTTGTCATCGGCATCTATGCTGCTCTGTACAAGCAGTTTGTCAATGATTTCCCTGAGTTTCAGAAGATCGGTCACACTTTTGGGACTCCGCCGGATATCACCCCATTCGTAACAGCGAATGCCATGATTGAGCAGTCTGACAGAAGAGGGCGGCAATGTTCCGTAAGGGAAAATATCTCTCATAAAGAGCACGCCGAATTTTTTCATGACACTTTTGAGATACTCACAGCCTTCCAGCCGCTTTTCTTCTGCGTAAACACTTTGGACAGTTTCCTCGTCTGAGATCCTGCCGCGAGGATTTTTTCTTGCCCAGAAAAAAGCATAGACCTTCGCCACAACATCATTTCTGCGGGTATCTTCCCGTGCTGCTTTTATAAGACTATCAAAAACATTTTCCTGATCGATTACCAGCGCCGCATACATATTCATGTTGTCTTCGTCTGCATGATTCAGCTCCTCAACACAGTATAGGATATAATGATAAATCAGAGAGGTCTTCGCCATATCTCTGAGAATTTCCTCACTGTTCTGCGCATGGCGCAGAACGTAGGAGATCACCTTATATCTGCGGTCTTTTTGAGAATCCCGCTCAATAATTGCAGAAATCCTTTGCCAGGAGGAAAGCGGTCTGACGGATAACCTCACCGATTCAACCTGAAACAACCCTTTGCATATGAGTTCATCGGATTCCTGTGAGAAAAAGACGTCTGGTTCGCTGTATGCTTCATAATTTCTTAACAATACCTGACGGTAGCAGTCCTTCCACTTCTGAAGATACTGGTCTGAAAGACAGAGCGCCAGCAGGATAAAAACACGAAAAATATTCTCGTTTTCAAACAGTACCGTAAGATCGACAGATGTCTGGAGAAAAAAACTCTGAAAAAAAGTCTTCAGCAAAGCGCTGTACTGCTTGTTTTTGCGGAGCAGTTCAAAATGTCCTGCCAGTATCTTTCCGACAGCCGTTGCATAGCGGGACTGTATACCGAACAGATAAATCATGTGTGTAAAATGCTCGGTATACCACTCCAGAAGCGTCCGAACATCACGAAACGCCAGAAAGGTTTTCGGAGTACTCAGCAGGCTGTTGAGCAGCATCAGGTAATGGTCATACGTTCCCTTCCAGAAATAACGGGAAGCCGCCTCTGTGAGTACCGGACGGAGTGCCGCTGTCTGTTCGTTCTCATCAGAAATGCCCGCATAATAAGCGATAACCAGACGGAACATGGTTTCTGTAATAGTGTCCATTCCATCCTGACAAATTTTCCTGATCTGCTCTGACAAAAGCTGTTCAGCAGCGGGCAGTCTGCGGCGGAGTATCAGCCCCTTGACTTTCTCTAATACTGCATCGCTGGCTGTACCCTCTATGATCTGCTGCACCAGACAGGCAAGCATCTCGTAACTGAGCTTTTTGGCGCTGACAATCACTTTTTCCAGTCTGTCTTCCAAAGGAATGCGATTTTCCCTCAGATAACGGATACCTTCATCACAATACTGCACGATAACAGGGAAATGACCAATACTGCTTCCGAAAAGCTCAATGAATTCCGCAATAACGGATTGTATGCCTTCATCGGAGGGGTTCTGGTGAAGATACATCTCTGTAACAGCGTCCATCAGTCTGGGAGGTTTTGCAATAGCATCTACTTTTTCACCGAATACCTTGCGGATATATGCGTGGAACTGATGCAAAGCGGCTTCATCATGATAAAGTGTCCAGAGATAATCTCCGAAACGACACGGCTTCAGCGGAGAAGAATGTTCCGGACGGCCGATATACAGGATATGCACATCGGAGCGCTTCTGCAGATCACTCAGAAAACGTCCGGTGCAGACACGAATCTTGATTTTTTCAAGACCGTAATAGTTGTTGTTTTCGTTCCAGTAGGAAATGCCGCTGAAAAAGCGTGAAAGGCAGTCGGGCAGCACCTTCATGACAGACAGGAGCAGTTCTTCCCCTTTCAGACTGCCGCCTTCCTCCTGCCATGTTGTTTCAGTGACATCAGAAAGAAGGAGAGAAAGATAGCCCTTTCCCGACAGCACCCGACACACAGCAGATATCATGCAGGAAAATTCGTTCTGCGTCATCTGACAGGCTGTAAAAATATCTTTATCAGGGAATGCCGCCTCAAAATCCGGCATTTTCAGCCCGTCATCAATCGGAATAGGGTTTGTACTGTCCAGTCCGCCGCAGCGGGTATTGACATTCTGATAGCTGTCGAAACAATTCAGACTGGACAGACACGCCGGTCGGGACAGCAGTGTGTTCCTGTCCTCCCCGTCAATCAGATAGGAATGCACAAAACTGCTTTTTCCGCGATAGTCACACAAATCCCTCACACGAAAAATACGGCTGACAATCATGCAGTCCCCTACATTTATCAGGCGCAGGATACCCCTGTTTTGACCCGATGAAGTTTCTACTGTATCCGGAAGAACTGACTGGAGAATATTATTTTCTGCCTCACGCTGAAAAGCTGCCGGATAGTTTTTGAAGGAAGGAGAAAAAGCCGCTGTTTTCAAGCCTGCCAGCGTAGAATTATCATAAGCGCCTTTTTTGCAGCGAAGCATTAAATGCTGAGAAATCACATCACTCACTCTCCATTATCTGCGCTCGGAACAGCGCTGTTATACCATTCGTAAAAAGCCCCCTGTCTGAAATCCTCATAGCTTTCCTTTATTCTCTTGAAAATGATGCCCTCTTTGATAACAACATTTTCATAGCTCTTTTCATCGTAAATAGGCGGAATGATGCGGAAACGCTCCAGAAAATACAGCAGAGGCAGGAACAGGAATCTTTCTTTCAGCTTTTTCAGACCGCTCTCACGGATTGCTTTATCCGGAATAAGGCATTGTGCATTCTCACCCGCCTGTTCCTTCTGGGTGTTTGTCTGTTTCAGGTGGTCTACTGCATCTTTTGGAACAAGATAGTCATTGAAAATCGCACAGTTGCTTCCGATCGCAGTAATGGGAATAAATTTCAGATCTCCTCCGAAATAATTTTTCAGCAGATCGTACCACCACGAACCGTAAGTGATGCGGATAAAGCATTTCTTTGTATAGTCGCTCAGTTCCTGAAGATCCTTGAAAAGATTTTTCTTCTGCCGGAAAGCCATTGAAAAACTGGGAACAAACACCGGACTGTCGCTCATGGTATCATTCAAAATGGCCTTGAGGTCATCGCTCATATTATCCCATTGTTCATCGTCAGGATTGATCCTGCTCAGTTTGCCGTTCTGCTGGGTCACATAACTTGCCAAAATATCCTGCTTTGTCATCATGCAGACAGACGGCTTGGAAAAAATACCTTCTGCATCTCTGAAAAGATCGTTCATAAATCCCTTCATATCACTGTACTGTGTGTTGAAGGTGATACAATCTCCTATTTCTGCTTCAAGTGAAAATGCTGTCGGATCTGTCACGATCAGGAGAGCATCCGCTTTTCTGAGATAATCTTGTGCTTTCCGGCGGTTCTCGGCTTCTTCCTTCTCTTTGGTGAAAATCTCGCCTCTGATATCCCGATAGCATACTACGCAGGCGGTGCGCTGGATATTATCTACCTCTCTGCGGTAGTTCACCTTCATGCAGTACGGGACAGGAATCGCATTGGTATTGCCGGGGAAATGACACTCGAAGCCGAAATTCTTGGAAGACGCAGCGATAATATCTTCGCCTGACGTATCCAGATGGGAAAATTCGCTTTCAAAGAAAAGACTGCCCCCCGGCATCGAAAGATCATTGCTTGCGCCGGAATACATCAGAAAGTAATCCTGTATTGTCAGATAAACGGTCTTGCCGGCCTCCTGATGTCCGATCATACCGATCGTGATAATGGGATAACGCCCGATAGAAGAAATTACTTTCTTCTGGCACACAGGGCAGTACCTTGCAATTTTCGCAACATTGATCCTTCCCTGATAATATTTATTGTCTATCTCTATATTGTCCACCGCCAGCACTTCCTCGCGGATACTGGTGTCATGTTCCTGAGCCATTGTATAATGTACCATATCACGGACAAAAAGCTCCTCAAGGCTGATATAGTCGTCTTTGTCAAAAACTCCGGTGCCCTGCGAATCCAATGACATGCCTAAAATACCGTCATCGCTTCTGCCGCCCATCGGCATCAGCAGAGTATCGTCATCGTCATCATCTTCTGTATCCATGGTGATCTGCTCATCATCGCTGAAAAGATCGCTGTCATTCAGAATAGAATCACGCAGTTTCTTTTCGGGCACAGCCCCTGACTCAGGCGGTTCATGCAGGGTATTTCTCAGTTCCGGCGGCGGAGTGACCTCTGTCAGGCAAGACTTCAGGTCATGTGCTTTAAAAAGCAGTTCCTCTTTTCTGAAGCGGCTGAAACAATATACACATTTGCATTCAAACATATTCGTATTCAAAGTCATTCACTCCCTTTTATTTTGATTCGCCTTTGTTTTTCCCTCTCAGACGCTGGAAAAAACGGCCAAAAAAACAGCCGGCAGGTTCTTCTTCTTTCTGATCTGTTACTTCTATGCGTGAACCATTCTGTATGATTCTGAAATCTTCGTATTCCTTCGGTACACGGAGATGAAGCTGTACATTTTCCCCTTCGATTTGCTGGGGAATCAGAAAAACAAAGTCCTGCGATAAATAGCGGTAAGTAAAGTAAATGTAGCCGGCAGGAATCACCAATCCATAGCGGGGGTGCAGTTCAACCGTAAGATTAACAAGACCGTCCGCCTCGTGGTAGGCGCTTCCTACTGCCAGCGAACCCGGCGACATAGAAGAGGACTGGCTGTACTCATAATACAGAATTCCCTCAAGCGAAACCCCCTTCACAATAAGGGTATTCAGTCCCTGCTGATTGCACCATCTTACAATGGCATCACGGTCATACTGTGCCTCTGTACCGGCCCCGATCACGATGAAACGGTGCTCACTGTCTTCGCTGATGGTGTTCATCGTGAGTTCGCCCTTATAAAATTCTGTGGAATGTATTGCGCCGTCCGGTATATAGTTAAGATGTTCACTGCCGAGTTCAAAAAGAATGACCTTTGAAACGCCGTTGATCTGGGTAGTGTCCCATATAAAGCGAAACTCCCGTTCGCCTTTATACTCACAGCGTAAATTTTTAAGTTTCTCCATCGGTATTCTCCTCCCCTATCCATCTTCCTCCTCTTGCCATAGCAAGGAATTCTGCTCTGTCCTTCATATCACTGACACCAAAGAACTGATTGACCGGACTGACTTTGTTAAGCCCCTCCCGAATGAAAACGTCTGTATCATACATCACATAGTTGGTGTCGCTGCTTCCCTGTGCCGGCGCAATAAAGGTAGTTGTCATATACAGCAGTTTATTCCATGACTCACGCACTTTATCATTCTCCACATGGTCATTGAAATGTTTCAGATAGTCCTCTGCACTCTGACTGGATACGCCTGATATTCTGAAAAGCTCCTGACAGAAAGATGTACAGAACTGCTTTACAGGCTCATCAGAGAAAAGAACCTCCTGCCACCTGCTCATCAGGTTTCCGCGCTGTTCCTCTGTCCATCTGACCTTTGAAATATCAATAGAGCCTTCTATCCCGTTCCAGTAACGGATACGCTCATCAATCGACTCTTTCAGCGACATCAGGCAGTCTTTAAGAATATAATAATTTTTCCCTGCTTTTTCAAACCACTGGGCAGTGCTGAACATTGCCTGACAGAAAGCCGCACCCCTGTCCTGTATGGTTTTGGCTGTCTGCGCTGCAAAATTCTGCAGAATGGGGTCTGTACAGTTGATATCATGATAGATGACCGAAAGAGGCACCATGTATTTCTGCAGGAATTCTGATTGACTGCCCTCATTGAAAAGATGTTCCATGCCTGTGAGATAGTCGCCGTAGCTGCTGCGGTATTTCATAAGAAAGGTATTGCCCATTTCCTGTATGATTTTTTTGTCCAGCGGCAGGCGGCTGAGATAATATTCGTCTGCAAACTGCTGCAGCAGCATTTTTTTTTCGCTTCCTGTGATGCCTTCAGGGAACAGAATGCTGTAAAACGGCGCCAGACTGATCTGCTTGTTGTCATAAACCGTTTTTTCCTCTCCTGCCACCATCGTCCGCATACAGGGCAGCCCCCTGAACTGTTTCCAGCTGTCGTAAAGTGAAGAAGAAAGAATCTCACCCAGACGGCGCAGACGCTCCTCCTCATGCGGTGCAGATTCCGTGAAAAATGACAGCAGGCTTCTTGCCCGCAGGAGCTTCTCCATATTTTCGGGCTTGCAGATCGTCAGCAGACGGGCAGAATAGCACTGGTAGTTCTCATCATCTGGTTTGTACACATCAGGTTTATAACTGCACGACATCAGCAGGGAGGTCATGCAGATCGTTTTCAGACGATTGGCATACAGGATCGTACCGTTGTCTGTCTGGGGATAGATCACCAGAACAGGCAGAGCGTTTTTCCAGTTTGCCTTCTGTGAAAGCAGTTCCTTCATCAATGGGATATTGTTCGACTGATCGTTATTTGGCAAGAGAACTGCCGGAAGCCAGATGTTATTGATCCTGTTGTCATTGATATATTTCTGCATCATCTGGTGCCATTGACAGTAAATTCTGAACGTGTCATAAAAGGCTTCATCATATACAAAAATCGGCACAATACTCCATGCGCTCACATGTTCGAGTTTATGCTCGTCCATTGCGTGTTCATACTCTTTTTTAAAGTCGGAGAAAAGACTTTCTGCTGAGGTTCCCGCTGACAGGCAAAAATAAAGTGCATTGTCTGTATAGAAATAGTTGTTCATGTAATTTTTCAGAAAAACGCTTTCCTGCATCTTGCTTCCGTCTAACTTGCCGTTAACGACAACATAGATCATTACCCTTTCGGGGCTGAAACGATTCTTTCTGGGCTCACCCGTCATAACACTCTCGATAGAAATGACTCTTTCTCTGATGCTTTGCTTATCCTGATCGGTGAGTTTTACATTTTCTGCTGCTCGGCTCATCATCAAATTCCTTTCTTTCAGAAAATTGTGTACACATTCAAAAGGTGTATCACCACAAATACCACTGCCCCTGCTGACAGTTCCGGTGCATCATCATCTTTCGTCAGCAGGGGGTGTATGGTCATCAAAATCCTTTTGGGTCAGAGTTTTTTTCTCTTTTTTGTCTGAATGTTATAGGTCGGATCAAAACTCTTGCGGCAATCTCTCAGGTAATTCAGACCTTCGCTGTAGAAATAAATCATCTCTCCGTCCTGACAGTTATTGGCATAAGCCAGAGAGCGGGTAAAGACCTCTATACGGTCGGAAAATTCCTCACGGACTTCCTCTTTGGCTTCCTTTGTACCGTACAGGAGGTTCTCCCATTCCTGTGCGATGACTTCCTTCCATATGCCTCCTGCGGGTGCTGCCTGTTCCAGCATCGGCTTGAAATGCGTATACAGCAAATAGTCAAAGTCATCTCTTTCCTGATCTGCGCCGTACTCATTGACCAGAGAAGCAAACTGTTCACCGCTCTCAGAGGTACACAGGATATACTCACCGCTGTCCTCTTCCTGCTGGAGCAGACCGCAGAGCTTCGCCATGATGTAATATTTAGGAGCGTCCGAAACAATACCTTTCAGCAGTCTGTCGGCATAGAGCAGGCAGGTCTGATAGAAGTCAGCGATGTTTTCATAGATTTCACGCTGCTTGCGGTCTGCCTCTGTTTTTGACAGCACTTTGTACTCATTCATTGCTTTCTGGAAAGCTCTGACTTTTATGTTGACATTGGAGGAAAGTGCCGTTCTGTTGCCGGTATTAAGACGAATCTTCCATTCGTTGTCAATGCAGTTTCTCCATGTCTGCTCGCCATAAGCCGTTTCATCTATTACGGACTCAAACATACAGTACAGGCGGTAGTCAAAGTCTGTATCCTCCATCCGAATGTTGTCATCCGTTGTAATGCGTCTTTCGTGCGGTCCCTTGACAAGGCTGGTATTGAAGTTGGTGGAGTTGTATTTCATCACCGAAACAGCCCATGCCTTGACATAATATTCCGGTGTTTGCAGACCGATGCGAAGCAGTTCGTACTTTTTCAGCAGATGATACTCCTTTTCAAGCTGGGCGCAAAGGACAGAATTCAGAAGAACGGTTTCCATGATGTTGTTCAGCCTGTCCTTTTTGGTGCTTGCATTATGGTTTTTATATGTTCCCATGCCTTCCAGCAAAATCTGTGTATGCGGATTGTCCGGCCATACATTCTCGAAAATAGCCTGAAGGTTGTTTGTCTTTTCACGGATAGTCGTGCCTTTCAGTCTGACACTGCTCAGATACTCTTCCGCTGACTGACCGAGTATCGTTTCTGCACTGGTGCGCAGAACAGCTTCTAACGGGTTATTGGGATCCTGTCTGATCAACCCCAGTTCACAGCAGTAGCGGAATATGCTGCGGTACTTTTCGTTTCTGTCGTGCGTTGCTGCGCAGAAATCGCCCTCACCGTTCCAGAGCGTTTCTACACGGGGACTGGGGAAATTCTTTCTCCATTCATAGGAAAGGTGGCAAACGGGATTGCTGCCCGCCATTTCATATTTGGTTTCCCACTGTTTCAGCAGGGCATTATTCAGCAGAGCGTAGCCCTCTCCGACCTTTACCATTGAAATACGGCTTACGTCATCGCTGTAAATCGGCATTATTTTGCCGTTATAATTCGGGTCAGCAACCATAGAAGTGACAACCGTCTGGAGCTGTGCGTTGTTTGTTTTGGGAATGTACAGAATAGTGTATTCCTGCACCGTCTGTGTGGTATCCAGACCGTTTTTATAGAAGAAGGGGTGTACATTCTGATACATCGTCTGAAGTTCCTTCAGCATTCCGACATTGAAATCTGTACCGAATTTGTCAAGATAGATCTGCTGAACGGAAACAGAACTGTAAAGTGCATTCAGGAAACCGGAAATAAACTTGGAAAGACTGTCGGAAATCCGTATCTGCCGGACATCAGACGGTGCAATACATTTTGCCGCCACATCCGTCTTTTCGTCAATAACCGTGCCGATCCACTCCATTGTGTTGTTCCTCAGAAAAGCAAGGAAGGCGTTTTGTGCATTGTTTACACACTCATCAAAAGTAGCTTTATACTTCTTCTCAAATCCCATCGGGGTGATGAGAAGGCTTTTGTCAACATTATCCTCATAGCTTTCTTCTCTTG
>CADCQO010000193.1 GCA_902803585.1 uncultured Ruminococcus sp. | reverse complement strand
TTCAGGTCAATTGTGATTTTCAGACCATCAATGCCCGTTTCATCACGGATATCGGAAATTTCCTTGATTTTGCCCTGCTTCACCAGATCGATGACTTTCTCGATCACCGCTTCACAAGTCGTTGTCTGAGGAATGCTCAGAATATCAATACAGTTGGCATACTGATCATAGGTATACCGTCCTCTCAGACGGATACTGCCCCGTCCGGTGCGGTAAATACTCTCCATAACCTGACGGTCATAAATAACCTGTGCACCGCCTACAAAATCCGGTGCAGGAAGTGTCGACATGATATCAAAATCAGGGTCTTTCAGCAGTCCGATCGTTGTACGGCATACTTCTTCCAGATTGAAAGAACAAATCGAACTTGCCATACCGACAGCAATACCTGTATTGGCATTGACCAGAACCGACGGAAAAGCGGCAGGAAGCAAAGACGGCTCTTTCAGCGTGTTGTCATAGTTATCCACAAAGTCTACGGTATCCTTATCAATATCCCCGAACAGTTCGGCACAAATCGGGTCTAATTTTGCTTCTGTATAACGGGAAGCCGCCCAAGCCATATCACGGCTGTAAGATTTGCCGAAGTTGCCCTTTGAATCCACAAACGGATGAAGAAGGGCTTCGTAGCCGCGGCTCAGACGTACCATTGTATCGTAAATTGCTGCATCACCATGAGGATTAAGTTTCATGGTTTGTCCCACGATGTTAGCGGACTTTGTTCTGGTACTGCCAAGAAGCCCCATTTTGTACATGGTATATAACAGTTTGCGGTGAGACGGTTTGAAGCCGTCGATTTCGGGAATCGCACGGGAAAGAATAATACTCATTGCATAAGGCATAAAATTTTCCTGTAAGGTATAAGCAATTTTTTCCTCGACTACTTCACCTGCTCCCGCTATATAGCCCTGTATTTTGGAAGGGGTCGCTGAAGCACCTGTATTTTTCTTTTTTCTTGCCATAATTCCTCTCCCATTATCCTTTACTTCGCCCATTAAGCGATAAACGCATCTGAACGTGCGGAATGCCGTCCTCCAGAAAAGGTTCTGAAACAACACGGAATCCTTCCTTCTGGTAGAAGCCGACGGCGTATACTTGTGCTTCAAGGTAAATTTCATCGGCATGGTACTCGTTCTGTGCCTTCAATACACCCGCATGAAGCAGTGCGCCGCCCAAACCGCTGCCCCTTTCAGTCGTCAGAACACGTCCGATCTGAGCCACGCCGGTTTCGTCTTTCTTTTTCAGCACACGCAGATAGGCGGCAATTGAGCCGTCCTCACGCTGCATAAAAAGGTGGTAGCTGTCAATATCCTTGCCATCCAGTTCCTGATAAGGGCATTTCTGCTCCACGACAAACACCGCTACTCTTTCCCGCATGATCTCGTACAATTCAGCATTCGTCAGCTCATCAAAATGCTTTTCCTTGATAGTATATTTTTTCATGAATATCCTCCGCACATATCAGGAAACGTCCAGATTGTCAATGTACTTATACCCGTTTTCGATGATGTAATCCCTTCTGTCATTCAGACTGTCGCCCAGAAGAATATCAAACATTTCAGAAGTTCTGGCGGCATCATCGGGCATAATCTTGATCAGACGTCTGGTAGCGGGGTTCATTGTTGTCAGGCTCATCATTTCGGGTTCGTTTTCACCCAAGCCTTTGGAACGCTGAATGGTGAATTTCTGATCCCCGATTTCGCTGATAAAACGTTCCTTCTCTGCTTCAGTGTAAGCAAAATAAACCTTGTCTTTGGCGGTAATCTCATAAAGAGGAGATTCTGCAATAAATACCTTGCCTTCTTTGATAAGCGTGGGCGCTAAACGGTAGATCATCGTCAAAAGAAGCGTTCTTATATGAAATCCGTCAACATCGGCATCGGTACAGAAAATAATCTTGTTCCATCGCAGAAGTTCCAGATCAAAGGACGCCAAATCCTTGTTGGCCTTTGATTTTACCTCGACACCACAGCCAAGCACCTTCAGCAGGTCTGTAATGATCTCACTTTTGAAAATCTTGTCATAGTCGGCTTTCAGACAGTTGAGTATTTTTCCCCTGATGGGAATGATCGCCTGAAAATCGGGGTTTCTTGCCTGTTTACAAGCACCCAATGCAGAGTCACCCTCTACAATAAACAGTTCCCTCTCTGATTTGTCCTTGCTGCGGCAGTCCACGAACTTCGCAACTCGTCCTGTCATATCCATCGTACCCGCCAAAGTCTTTCGGATATTCAGACGGGTCTTTTCTGCACTTTCACGGCTTCTTTTGTTGATGAGCACCTGATTGGCAATCTTTTCTGCATCGAATTTATTTTCAACGAAATATACTTCCAGCTGATGCCGCAGATACTCCGTCATTGCCTCCTGAATGCCCTTGTTTGTGATTGCCTTCTTCGTCTGGTTAGCGTAAGAGGTAACATTCGAAAAGGAGGAAATCACGATAACAAGACAGTCCTTTACGTCATCAAAGCTGATCTTGCTGTCAGTCTTATTGTACTTGCCCGTTTGTTTCAGGTAAGCATCTATCGAATAAACAAAGGCGTTGCGTACTGCTTTTTCAGGTGCTCCGCCATATTCCAGCCAGCTTGAATTGTGATAATATTCTGCTGTATTGATCCGGTTGGAAAATGCCAGCGCAATATTGATTTTCGTTTTGTAGTAAGGTTTGTCATCACGGTCACTGACAGTTCTTTCGGTTTGCCATGACTGTACGGAGGAAAGCGCGTCTTCCCCCACCAGTTCCCGCACATGGTCGACAATCCCGTTTTCGTAGCAAAATTCGGTCGTTTCAAACTGTCCGTCCTTTTCACTGCGGAAAACAAAGTGCAGACCTGCATTGACAATTGCCTGCCGTTTGATGGTATCAAGAAAATATTCATCGGAGATATCGATGTCTGTAAAAACTTCCAGATCGGGCTTCCAGCGGATACGGGTTCCTGTCTTCTTGCCCGTGTACTGTTCCCGCTTGAGTCCTCCGACGTTTTCGCCCTTTTCAAAGTGCAGTGAAAAGCGTGTGCCGTCCCTGCGGATATCTACGTCCATATATTCAGAAGAATACTGGGTCGAGCATAAGCCCAGACCATTCAGTCCCAGCGAAAATTCATAGCTTTCCGCTTCGATATTATTGTATTTGCCGCCCGCATATAACTCGCAGAATACCAGTTCCCAGTTATAGCGTTCCTCATTTTTGTTATAGTCTACGGGAATACCCCTGCCGAAGTCCTCAATTTCTATGGAATGATCAGCGTATTTTGTAATGATGATTTCCCTGCCGTATCCTTCTCTTGCCTCGTCGATTGAGTTGGAAAGAATTTCAAACACCGAATGCTGACAGCCCTCGATACCGTCCGAGCCAAAAATAACTGCCGGACGCTTTCTTACTCTGTCTGCTCCCTTGAGAGAGGTAATGCTTTCGTTGCCATAGGTTGTCTGTGCTGGTTTCTTTGCCAATACTCCATCCCCTTTTCCATCATTGTCGTTTGAATTTATCAATAACACCTTTAAAGTGTGTCAGAACAAAGTCCTCGAAAGTCTGACTGGTGGGCTGAGGGCATTCCAGTTCATGGCTGAAAAAGACCATTTCTCCGCTCAGTTCTCCGTGACAGACCAGCATATAGCCCGTACAGCAGCCCGAATCAATGATTTGCAGCAGTCCGTTGTACGCCTGCTTATACATTTCGTCATAGTCGCTTTCTTTTGAACGGTTCAGCTGTGCATACCATTCTTCCCACCTTGCCGGCGTCAGGCAGCCGTTGACCATTGGCTCCATATTATCTATCGAGTAAGACAAGGTATAATAATCCGGCTGTTCCTTTGCCTCTGTATAACGGCAGAAGGCATTTTTGTGGTCATAGTATGCTTCCAGTTCCGTCCGTTCCAGAGAATAGATACCATAATCAGGTCCCGCACCGCCATTGCCGACCTGTGTCAGAAAATCCACATAGCCCTGCGGCAGCCGGATATGGTGCCGGGACTCAAAATCCCTTACCTGCGACAGCGGAATCACAGGATTGAAGGTATAGCGGTGATTTTCAGCTCCGAACTGTCTGCATTCCGTATCCAGTTCTCTGGCACAGTCTACCAGCCGTATCAGTTCCACCGCAAACGAGGACATTTTCGGCAAATCACTTTCGATAACCGGACGTATGCTGTCCAGCCCCGTGATATTGATGCTCTCTTCCTCTGTTTTTATCATCTCTAATCCCGTTACAACAGGCTCTAAATCTGTATTATCCGATATTTTTCTGATTTTGTCAAGTCCGGTAATTTCCATCATGCACTCCTTGTTTCCGGTAATTCCATTTTTACAACCCCACGCACACTGTTTACTGCAGTTCTTTGATCTTATCTCTGAGGTAGGCTGCGTGTTCAAACTCCAACAGCTTTGCGGCCGCCTTCATTTCCTTCGTGAGCTGTTCAATCAGCTTTTCACGTTCGGCTCTCGTCAGCTTCCTGCCGGACTTTCTGCCGTCGTCATTCTGATGTGTTGATATCTCGATAATATCATTAACTTTCTTTGTGATAGTCTGCGGAGTAATGCCGTGTTCTTCGTTGTATTTCTGCTGTATCTCCCGTCTGCGCTCTGTTTCTGCAATCGCTTTTTCCATAGAGTCCGTTATACAGTCTGCGTACATGATAACCTGCCCTTCGGCGTTTCTTGCCGCCCGTCCGATCGTCTGTATCAAAGAACGCTCGCTCCGCAAAAAGCCCTCTTTATCTGCGTCCAGAATGGCAACCAGTGAAACCTCCGGTATATCCAGACCTTCCCGCAAAAGATTGATGCCTACCAGTACGTCAAATTCACCCAGCCGCAAATCACGGATAATTTCCATTCGCTCTACTGTTTCGATATCATGGTGCATATAACGCACCTTGATGCCTGCTGTTTTCAGGTATTCCGTCAGATCCTCCGCCATGCGTTTGGTGAGGGTGGTAATCAGAACTCGCTGTTTTTTCTCTATGCGTGTATTGATTTCAGAAATCAGGTCGTCCATCTGTCCTTCAATCGGTCTGATGGTGACTTTGGGATCAAGCAGTCCTGTCGGACGGATCACCTGTTCGGCGATGACAGCACTTTTTTCTTTTTCAAGATCTCCGGGAGTCGCACTGACAAAGACCGCCTGATGGATCCGTTCATAGAATTCATCAAAATTCAAAGGACGGTTGTCATAAGCAGACGGCAGGCGGAAACCGAACTCCACCAGATTTTCCTTACGTCCCCGATCACCGCCGTACATTCCTCTGACCTGCGGCAAGGTAACATGGGACTCATCGACAAACAATAAATAATCCTTCGGGAAATAATCCAGAAGGGTGTAGGGCGATGAACCGGCTTTTCGTCCGGACAATATCCGTGAATAGTTTTCGATGCCCTTGCAAAAACCGATTTCTCTCAGCATTTCGATATCGTATCTTGTTCTCTGCTGAATGCGCTCCGCCTCCAGCAGTTTGCCGCGTTCTGTAAAGAATCTCACACGCTGTTCCAGTTCTGTTTCAATTTCCTGCACCGCACTTTCGATTTTCTCTTTGGGTACAATATAATGTGAGGCAGGATAGATGGCCGCATGGCGCACCGTACCTTTGACCTCGCCAGTGACAGGATTCACTTCTGTGATACGGTCGATTTCATCTCCGAAAAACTCTACACGGATAATGATTTCTGAAGATGCCGCCGGAAAGATTTCCACAACATCTCCCCTCACACGGAAACGGTTGCGGGTAAAGTCAATATCATTCCGCTCGTACTGCAGCTCTACCAGTTTAGCCAACAGTTCATCCCTTGATTTCTGCATACCGGTGCGCAGGGAAATCACCATTGTCCGATAGTCAATGGGGTTGCCAAGTGAGTAAATACAGGATACGCTCGACACAATAATGACGTCCCGTCTTTCGGAAAGGGCAAGCGTTGCTGAATGACGGAGTTTGTCTATCTCGTCATTGATGGCACTGTCCTTTTCAATATAGGTATCGGTGGTAGGAACATAGGCTTCCGGCTGATAATAGTCGTAGTAGGATACAAAATACTCAACGGCATTTTCAGGAAAAAACGCCCTGAACTCGGAACAAAGCTGTGCTGCTAATGTTTTATTATGTGCCAGCACCAGAGTGGGACGATTCAGCCGTTCAATGATATTCGCCATCGTAAAGGTTTTTCCTGAGCCTGTCACTCCGAGCAGCGTCTGTTCTTTATTGCCCGCTTCGATACTGCGGACAAGTGTTTCTATCGCCTGCGGCTGGTCACCTGTCGGACGATAGTCGGAAACTAACTTGAAACGCTCCATTGATTTTCTCCTTTTGTATTCTGTCTGCACACCGGTCATTTTCAGCTTTCAGCGGTGTTTCTTTTCTTTCTCAAAAGTGAACCTTTGGGAATCACTGTTTCTGTCGGTATGGTCAGCTTCTGCATTGCATGGGGAGCAGCACTGATCTCTTCGCCGTCCTCATTCAGCATTTTTCCGACCTGATACAGAAACGGTTCACCACTTGGCGGGAGAATATCCAATGTATCGCCCGCAAAAAAGCGGTTGCGCTGTGTCAGATAAGCGGTACCGTCACGGTAATCGTCACAAACTGCCACTACCTCATACTGCCGGATATAACCGCCGTCCTGCGTATTCTGTCCCGGTTCTCCTCCGTAGAAAAAGCCGGTATTATAGGCTCTGTGGCTCACCTTTTCCAGTTCTTCCCTGATCCATGAAGCCAACCGCCAGTTATCGCCCTGTGCATAATAATCGTCCAGAGCATGACGATAGGCATTTGTCGTAACGGCTACATAATAGGACGATTTCGCTCTTCCTTCTATTTTCAGGCTCTTCACACCCGCTTTTAAAACGTTGTCCAGATGCTCTATCATACACAGATCACGGGAGTTATAGAGGTAGGTTCCGCCTTCTTCTTCCCTTACAGGGAAATACTGTCCTTCCCTGTGTTCTTCATAGAGATAGTATTTCCAACGGCAGGGTTGTGTACAGTCGCCGCGATTCGCATCACGGCCTGTCAGATAGCTTGAGATCAGACAGCGCCCTGAAAAGGAAACGCACATACTGCCATGAACAAAAACTTCCAGTTCCAGACGGGGATCTGTTCTGGCACGGATACCCGCTATATCGTCCAGCGAAAGTTCCCTCGCCAGTACGACTCTTGAAGCGCCCATATCATAAAGCATTTGTGCAGTTTGATAATTTACCACGCCCGCCTGTGTGGAAACGTGCCGCTCTACCCTCGGTGCATATTTTGCTGCTAAGGACATTACACCCAGATCTGCAATGATAAATGCGTCTATTCCGCAGTCTGCGGTTTCTTCCAGAAAGGCAGGCATACGGTCAATTTCCTTATTGCGGGGCAAAGTATTGCAGGTTACATAGACCTTGACATTCTTTTCATGTGCCTGTGATACCGCCTGACGAAGTGTTTCTGTATCAAAGTTCGCCGGCGCGCTTCTCATGCCGAATTGCTTACCCGCCAGATAAATTGCATCTGCTCCGAAAGTCAGCGCATTGTCAAAACAATCCTTATCCCCTGCCGGAGCCAACAGTTCACCTTTTATCATCATTATCACCCGTTATCCAGAATTTATTACAAATCATTCTGATTATAGCATCTTGCCCCATAGAATGCAACCTCCGTATGCACCGTTTTTTTCTCTTTGCCCTTCTGACCCCTATGTACAGTGAGATAATGAAAAATAAGTGAATTCGCACAAGTTTTCTCACAAAAATAAAATTGTGGGGAAATTTACATAATTTTATAAATAAATCAAGCAAAAAATTCGATGAAATTTTGATAAAAAGGTTGCATTTTATTTTTGTTTTGTGTAAAATGTATATAGTAATATTTTATAGTCCGTCGGTTACCGCACAGCAAGTACCATCAAATACCACATCCTGAGGGGTGTGTCAATCGGGAAAAAAGAAACAAACAAATTATAAAGAGAGGGAATTATTATGTCAAACAGACTTTTTCAGGGCGTTATTCACCAGATGAGGGATACCATCGACCGTACAATCGGCGTAATTGATGAAACCTCCGTTGTTATCGCCTGCAGTGAGCTGGGTAAAATCGGAGAGGTCAACGAGCATATCACCTCTGAGATGCTGACCTCTACCTCTCCTTTCGTACTGAATGGCTATACTTATCGTTCCTTTGGCAACAAGCCCAGAGGAGAATATGCGGTATTCGTAGCAGGAAACGACTATGCCGCCCAGAAGTATGCCGCTATTTTAGCCATTTCTCTGGGCAGCATCAAACAATACTATGATGAAAAGTATGACAGAGGCAACTTTATCAAAAATGTTATTCTGGATAATATCCTGCCTGGTGACATCTATCTCAAATCAAGAGAACTCCGCTTCAATGCAGATGTGACAAGAGTATGTTTCCTTATCAAAATTTCTGCAAAAACTGATATTTCTGCTTATGATGTCATTCAGAACCTGTTCCCCGATAAATCAAAGGACTTCGTTATCAACATCAATGAAACGGATATCGCACTTGTCAAGGAAATCAAGACGGATATCGACTCCAAAGACCTTGAGAAGCTCGCCAGCTCCATTGTTGATACCATGTCGGGCGAATTCTATACCCATTGTGTCATCGGCATCGGTACGCCTGTTACTGGTATCAAAGATCTCGCCCGTTCCTTCAAAGAAGCGCAGGTTGCTCTTGAAGTCGGCAAGGTATTCGATACAGAACGCACCATTATCAGCTATGATAACCTTGGTATTGCCCGTCTGGTTTATCAGCTTCCTACAACCCTTTGCGATATGTTCCTGAAAGAAGTGTTCAAGAAAGGTTCGATTGAGTCGCTCGATCAGGAAACACTCTTTACCATTCAGCGTTTCTTTGAAAACAACCTGAATGTGTCCGAAACTTCAAGAAAACTCTTCGTTCACCGTAATACTCTGGTATACAGACTCGAAAAAATCAAAAAGCTCACAGGTCTTGACCTCAGAGAGTTTGAAGATGCTATTGTCTTTAAGGTAGCTCTGATGGTTAAAAAATATCTCTCCTCCAATCCCATCAAGTATTAAAAGATGCGGCTGCCGTACTGACCGGTACGGAAGCCGTTTTTGTATGATTCACGGTATCTCAATCGTTTTTCCTGTGGAAAGATAGTCCAGACGGCGCATAAATTCCTTCATATAACGGTACTGCTCCACGCCGGTACAATGACAGGTATAGTATGCTGTATGATAGCTGTCCAACTGCTCCGCTAAACGCCGCAGCTGACCGTCAAGCGGCATTTTTGAAAAATGAAACCCTCCCACCAGCACATCAGGCTCAAACCACCCGACAATATTATTGATACCCCTGTGAGAACAGCCGCTGATGAGAACACGCTTGTTTTCCTCTTCTATCAGAAGGTAGTGTTCATGCCGGAAATCATCGGGCACAAATCTGCCGTTTTCCAGACCATTCAGACCGAATGACCCAAGCTCAACGATTCGGGGATTGTCATGACAGGCGTAAAGCGTCAGACCGTCCGTTATTTTTGTGATGCCGTCTGTAAAAATCAATCGCTGACTGTCCGCTAAACGAGTATCCAGACCGATGTACTTTTCTGTGCCGTTGTAATGCGGTTCAAAGGCGTAACGGCTCAGATAAACCTTTGCCTGTGAATTGATCTGCAGGAATTTTTCTATTTCGTTTTGACACTAACTAACAAATATGATAAAATGAACACATGAAAATTACTAAAAATCAATTCAAAAAAATAGAAAAATATTTTCCTGTT
>CADCQO010000192.1 GCA_902803585.1 uncultured Ruminococcus sp. | reverse complement strand
AGATCCTGTATCCAGAGAGTAGCCCTCTTGCCGACGGTTGTAGGCTGTGCCGGCTGGAAATGGGTAAACGCCAGTGTAGGCAGGCTCTTGTACTTATCGGCAAAAGCGGAAAGCTGACGAATGACGCTTACCAGCTTCTTTTCAACAACCTTCAGTGCTTCGGTCATCATAATGACATCGGTATTATCACCGACATAGCAGGAAGTCGCACCAAGATGGATAATGCCGGCGGCTTTGGGACACTGTACGCCATAAGCATAGACGTGTGACATAACGTCATGACGGACAACCTTTTCACGTTCTTCTGCTGTTTCATAGTTGATGTCCTCAGCGTGAGCCTTCAGCTCTTCGATTTGCTCTTCTGTGATATTCAGACCAAGCTCATGTTCAGCTTCCGCCAGTGCAATCCAAAGTTTTCTCCATGTTTTGAATTTCATATCCGGAGAAAAAATATATTTCATTTCCTTATCCGCATATCTTGATGACAGCGGGGATTCATAGGTATCTCTTGCCATAAGTGCAACCTCTTTCATTCAATTTAATTCCAAGCCGCCTCTTTCCTTGCCTTCCAGCATCTTTGAGGGAATCTTGGTGGGATAAACACCAGAGAAACAGGCATCACAGATACCAGCCTGCTCCTGTCCGAGCATTTCACACAGCTTATCAGGCGGCAAAAAGCCCAGTGTATCCGCTCCTGTCAGCGCACAGATCTCATCAATCGTATGCTTTACAGCAATCAGTTCTCCCCTTGAGGGAATATCCGTTCCATAGAAACACGGCCAGATAAACGGCGGTGAGCTGATGCGCAGATGAACCTCTTTTGCACCGGCATTCCGCAGCATTCTGACAATGCGGTCACAGGTTGTTCCTCTGACGATAGAATCATCAATGACAACTACTCTCTTCCCTTCCAGAGCGGAACGAAGGGGATTCAGCTTCAATTTGACGCTTTTTGCTCTTTCTTTCTGGGTCGGCTTGATAAAGGTTCTGCCGATATATCCGTTTTTCACGATGCCCTTTTCGTAAGGAATGCCGGAAGCCTCACTGTAACCGATAGCGGCATCAATACCGGATTCCGGAACCCCGATAACGACATCTGCTTCTACGGGGAATTCCCTTGCCAGAATGCGTCCTGCCTCTTTGCGGGCTTCGTAAACGCTGATGCCGTCAATGACAGAGTCCGTACGGGCAAAGTAAATATATTCAAAGATGCAGAGTGATTTCCGGCACGGACGGGAAAGCTGTACTTTCATAGAACGTACACCGTTTTCGTCTGCGATAATGATTTCTCCCGGCTCTATATCTCTGACAAATTCTGCGCCGCACGCCGCCAGCGCACAGCTTTCGGAGGCAAAGACAACAGAATTTCCGAGCCTGCCCATACACAACGGGCGGAAACCGTGCGGGTCTCTTGCGGCAATCAGTTTTTTAGGACTCATTACCAGCAGAGAATAAGCACCGTCGATCTGCTTCATGGTTTTTGCGACAGCATCTTCTACCGAATCAGCGTGGATACGCTCTCTTGCAATCAGATAAGCGATTACCTCAGAATCGATGGTTGTCTGAAAAATAGCACCTCTGCGCTCCAGTTCCTTTCTGATTTCATAGGCATTCGTCAGATTGCCGTTATGGGCGATCGCCAGCGTACCCTTTACATAACGCATAACAAGCGGCTGTGAGTTTTCACGCACACTGCCGCCTGCCGTTGAGTATCTTACATGAGAAATCGCCATCTGACCGTTCAGCTCATCAAGTGTTTCATTGTTGAACACTTCACTGACAAGTCCCATATTTTTATGACCTTTAATCACGCCTCTGTCGTTGACAGCAATGCCGCAGCTTTCCTGACCTCTGTGCTGAAGTGCCAGAAGTCCGTTATAACAAGCATAGGCGGGCGCTAATTCGTCATTTCCGTATATACCGAAAACGCCGCATTCCTCGTGCAGCTCTTCACTTCTCCAATTTCCTGAATCAATACTCAAAAAATTCACCATCCTACAGCAATACGGCTGCATCCTTTCAGGGAGCGGCACTGCCTGTTGATACAATGCCGCTCTTCCATTGTTCCTGCAACTATTTTTTATACGTTGGTTCTGCTGCTGATATCCGGATTATTCACCCAGACCGATTCTTCTCATCATTTCTGCATAAGCCTCTTCTACGTTGCCGAGGTCACGTCTGAAACGATCCTTATCGAGCTTCTCGTGTGTCTTGATATCCCAGAAACGGCAGGTATCCGGAGAGATTTCGTCTGCCAGAACGATTTCGCCGTCAGCTGTTTTGCCGAATTCCAGTTTGAAGTCAATCAGTTCTACACCGACACTCTTGAAAAATTCTACCATATACTTGTTGATGGTAAGTGCCATATTGCTGATTGTTTCGATATCCTCTGTGGTAGCTGCACCAATTGCAACGGCATGGTATGCGTTGATAAGCGGATCGCCCAGTGCATCATCTTTATAGGAGAACTCCAGAACAGTACATTTCAGTTCTGTTCCCTCTTCCAGACCAAGACGCTTTGCCATAGAACCTGCCGCCTTGTTGCGGACAATAACCTCCAGCGGAACGATCTTTACCTTTTTTACGATGGTTTCTCTGTCGCTGACTTCCTCCACAAAATGTGTCTTGATGCCTTTTTCTGCCAGCATCTTGAACATGAAGTTGGACATTCTGTTGTTGACAACACCCTTACCAACGATAGTACCCTTTTTCAGGCCATTGAAAGCGGTTGCATCATCCTTATACTCTACCATGCAGTAACCAGGCTCTGACATTGCATAAACCTTTTTTGCCTTTCCCTCATACAAAAGTTCTGCCTTTTCCATTTTGAACTTCTCCTCTCGCTATTGAAAAAATATCAAACATTCCCAAGACCGCTGACAGCTTCCTGCCATTGATTTTACCGCATTCTGTCCCTCTTCCGCACTGTCAATCCGCAGAAAGGACAGCTTCTGACAGCCACACGGCAACAGTCTTTAAAAACAACTTTAATTATACAACCTGTAACGATTTTTAGCAAGTCGATAGGCCGTCTATTTTATTTTTTTGACGTTTGAACTATTATTTTATGTCTTTTTATGTTTTTTTTCTGCTTTTTACACAAAGCTGTTCTGCTTTTCAGTACCTTGCATAGAATCGCCTGTTCTGATTTTACACTATTTTTATAAATTGTACAAGGTTTTTGATATATTTTCTTCGCAAAGTGTCGTTTTTGAGGCATCAGACAGCGGCGGAAAACCTCATTTTTGCATTTTTTCTTTCCCAATCCTGCAAAAAAATTAAAAATCCACTTGATAAAACGGAATTGATGTGCTAAAATGTATGTGCAGTTCGGGAACTTGTATTTTCGGCGTAAACTTTTCTGCCGCCCGACTGTGCTTTAAATTCATTTATTTTTTAAGGAGTGGCGAAAGATGTCCTATGTTAGCGAGCAGCGTGAAAAGCTGGCAGCAAAAAATCCCAATCAGCCTGAGTTCCTTCAGACAGCAACCGAAGTGCTGACTTCTCTGGAGCCTGTTTTTGAGGCAAATCCTCAGTATCAGAAGAATGCTATTATCGAGAGAATTACAGAGCCTGAAAGACAGATCATTTTCAGAGTACCGTGGGTAGATGACAACGGTAAGGTTCAGGTTAACCGTGGTTTCCGTGTACAGTTCAGCAGCGCACTTGGCCCGTATAAGGGTGGTCTGCGTTTCGCTCCGAACGTTAATATCAGCATTATCAAGTTCCTCGGCTTTGAGCAGATTTTCAAGAACTCTCTGACAGGTCTTCCGATCGGCGGCGGCAAGGGCGGCGCTGACTTT
>CADCQO010000191.1 GCA_902803585.1 uncultured Ruminococcus sp. | reverse complement strand
GGTCTTTGAACATTCAGCCGACCGAAGTGAAGGTGGAAGGCGCTATGCCCGATCATGTTGATATGACAAATCCGTCCCTGACCATTCAGCCGGCCGAAGTAAAGGCGAAAGGCATCGTGCCGGATAAGGTCGAAGTAAGAGTACCTCAATACAGCGTTAAAACGGAGTCCCTGCTGACAGTTGAATATCGATATCAGCCGTTTGAAACGATGGCATTTGAAGAGCCGGATACTCAGCGGGTAATGGAGGAAGTAAGCGCAATACAAAATGCCATGCAGCAGTCTTTTGCAGCGAAGAATGAAAAAATTGCAGAGATTATGGAAATGGAATTTGAAACTCCCGATATTTCCGGAAGTGTTGCGGATATCCTGCTCAGCTGCAAAGAGAATGGTATGAAAATTGCCAGCGGTGCGGGCGCAAACTGACTGGCTTTTGTTACGGTGAAAACGCTGACGGACAATGGCAATATGGACTCATATCCCGAAAACAACAACCCCCACCGGACTCTGGGCGGTGGGGGTTCTCTTAAAAAGGGACGGTCAAGAACGTATATGTGCTGTTTTTTAATGGGGCGCAGCACAGGCGGGAAATTACACTGGAAAACTTTTGTTTCTCGAAAATATGTAACTATTCAGGAATTTTCTTTTTGAAAAAACACACCTCACAGCCGGAAAAGAGGATTCCTGAATAGTTACGGCGATATTTTGATTGGGGGAATATGTATGATAAAGAAACTGATTTGTGCAGCGGTATGCTGTCTGTTGTTAGTGGGGCTTGTACTTCCAGCGGCCGCTATTGCAGGTAAGCAGGATGTTCTGGAATGCTGTTTTACGTCAAACAGTAAGAACCTGAAGATTTTTGTCAGGGGAAAAATGTCTGACGATGTAAAGATCGGCATTGCAAATAAGGAGTATGAGTCAACCGTTAACAGTAAATCAGTAGAGATCAGAACTATCTTTATGATCGATGATACCGCATCTGTTCCTAAAGATATGCGGGAACCTGTCAAAAAATCTATCGTTGACTATGCGAAAAGAATGCCCTCCAACGAGAGTGTGCGGATCGTTTCCTTGAATAAAGAAATCAGCAGTTTGTCAGATGGTTATACCAGAGATGCGTCATCTGTGGAACATATACTGACAAAAATCACCTTTGAACAGATCGGCAGCCATGTATATGACGGAATCAAACAGGCAATAGAACAGCTTTATGGCGACGATGATGCGTATTACAGATTAGTTGTCATGACAGACGGCGTAGTAGAATCGGGCGGTTCGGTATCCTTTGACTACCTCAGGGGCATGATTGAAACCGGAAGCCGGTATCATATTGATCTTATTCAGATAGCGTCTGTTTCTGATGTTCCAGAAAATACCAATATGAAGTCGCTTGCCATGCTTTCCAGTAATACATTCCATATGATGTATAACAGCAATACAGATATTTCCTATCTTGTGCCGGGAGACGTTTCCTTGTTGAAGGTGGAAATGAACAACGGACTGACTACCGGTCAGTCCAGAGGTATTACGGTCATAGAGGGAACGCAGAAAACAGATATTGGTTCTGTATATTTTCCGCAGGCAGATGTAGGCATAGAACCGAAAGATGATGCAGCAGGCAAGAACGAAAACGGAACCCCGTTTCTGGTAATTGCCATTATTCTGGCAGCCGTGCTGATTGTTCTGGTGGGAGTGGCTGTGTTTATCATACTCTGGCTGAACGGCAAACAGAAGGTTGTTGTCATGTCTGTGCGTATTGTGAAGGAAGACCTGCGTGATAAGCAGGATGTCGGTCCCAGAGAGTGGCGTTTTCCTGTAAAGGGAGAATTCAGAGTTGGCAGAACACTGACCCCTATGGACAGTAACGGCCATGCAAAAGGCAAAAATGATTATGCTATCTGCGAAACGGCTGACCCCAGTCTGGCTACAGGTATCGGCAGAAATGCGTTTGCTATCCGCTATGACGAACAGAAGCACCGCTGTATCATTGCCAATACAGCTGAAAAGGCCCGATTCTTTATTCAGGCAGGCGATATGCAGCAGCAGGTAGATCCTCATAACTCAACAGAACTGGATATTAACATGAGCATTTTGCTGGGACATTATACGACTGTTGATGTTGAGTCGATCAAGGTAATTACCTGTTCTAAAAAGGAACTGTCAAAGAGATAAATGCTGTTTTCTGCGAAAAACGGCAAATTGTGTCATCATTTATCCGGAAAGGTGTGAAGCGGTAAAATGGAAAGTAATAAGCTGTTGATTGGTGTTACCTTTCATTATCTGAGAAATGACAATCAGGAAAGATACGAGTATGTACAGGAATTCATTGTTCCAAGAGATATGACGCTGCGGCAGCTGATGGACGGCATCAAATACGGACTGATGAGGCGTATCAGAGAGTATGTGGATAAGGGCGATACAAGTTCTGACGCATACCGCAGGGAAGCGGTGTGTCTGAAGTGCTGCAAAGATTGTCTGAATGATGTCAGAAACGATGTATACCCGAAAATCACGATAACTTCTTTTGACGGTGCTGTGAATGATCTCCCGTACTATCAGGGCAGAATACAGATTCAGAAAGCAGACGAAGACAAAAAGCTGTATGAATTGGGATTTCTTTCCTCTACACGTCTGGTATTTGATAATACAGAAAAATTCACCTCCTTTGCGGTGGTGGACAAAAACAGCAGTGATCTGATCGTCAAAGCATTCTGCAAGGAAAACAACGATCCGGATCTGGTTTTTCCCCAGTTCAACATCAGCAACAGACAGCTGTATCAGTTTGACACAGAGCCTATCGAAATTATTCCGCCGTCACAAGTGCCGCAGAAGCCGAAGAACAATATTATGATGAGTATTCTTCCTGCTCTGATTATGGCGTTTTCGATGATTCTGATGCGCAGTCTGATGTCCGGCGGCAATAACAATATCGCAACCTATGGAATGTACATTGTTATGGCGGTGGCGGGTGTTGTTACCAGTATTGTCATGTTTGCTTTTCAGCGCAGGGAGTACCGGAAGAATCTGGCGGCGTGGAGAAGAAACTATCAGAACTATATCGACAAGGTGTGCATCAGCATAGAAGATCGGCAAAACAGAGATCAGAAAAAGCTGGACGAGCTGTATCCGGAAATACATACCATTGTCGAATCGCTGGAGTCAAACCATGCTCTGCCTTTTATCAACGGAAGAGTATTCAGCCGTGTGGCAAATGATGAGGACTTTTTGAAGATACGTCTTGGCAATTCCGATCATGTTGAAACAATGTTTGAAATTAAGGGTGACAGAAAGGACGAAGTGCTGTCGGAGGAGTACTTTGAAATCATTAAACAGACGGAAGGTTCAGGTCACAGAACAAGAGTGCTGCTGCACCTGCCGGGAGATCCTGACTATACAGAAAACATTGATACAAATGCGTATCTGACCAACCTGCCGTATGCCATCAAGGAGCGTTACAAATATCTGAAAAATGCCGCTTTGCTGTTCTCTTTGAAGAAAACAAGCTGTCTGGGGATTGTTTCGAACGATGAGTACAGAGCAGAGGATTTCATTTCAAAAATGCTGTTTGACCTGTGTTACTATCATTCTCCGGAAGAACTGCAGATCGTTTTCCTGTTCAAGGAAACAGATAATTACAGAGAAATCGAAAACAACATCAGCAAATATAAGTTCCTGCCGCATTTCCGTGAATTATTCAACGATAAATCGCAGTTTGTCTTTAACAGCGACAGCGCAAATCTGGTATTCGGCAGTACGCTGAATATTCTTTCACAAAGAGAAGACGCTGATGCTTCCAAACCGCATATTGTGTTTATCGTGTATGATGAGTATTCCCTGAAAGAACACGCGCTGGCTTCTTATCTGCCAAAGGTGCCGGAAGAAGATAAAGAGGAAGAGAATCCGCTGAGCATCAGCTTCATTTTTGTGAAGCAGTTCAAAGAGCATCTGCCGTCCTATTGTACAGATGTTATCGAATTGCATGACGGCTATTCTTCCGTTACCCCAAGAAAAGATGAAAACAAGAGAAAAATCTTCTATTGGTCAGATGCGTGGAAAAAGGCAGGTCATGGTAATATTGAGGTTCTTGCTTATAATGCCTACAAACTGCTTTCCGGTCTGGTTTACCTGAGAATTTCCCAGAACGGCAAAGTACCGTCCGGTATCAGTTTCTTTGAGATGTGCGGCATCAGCGCAGAAAATATGCACATCAAGGAAAACTGGGGATTCCGATCCCGACAGGGTGCGGAAAATCAGGAAGTAAAAGAAAGAGTATATGATGTTACCAAATCTTTGAAAGTGCCGATTGGCCGTACCGAGCTGGGTGTGACACATCTTGATCTCCATGAAGATGCAGACGGTCCCCATATGCTGGTAGCGGGTACAACCGGTTCTGGTAAGAGTGAAACCATCATTTCCTATCTGCTGAGCCTTTGCCTGCATTTCAGTCCGGAAGAACTGAGCCTGATGCTGGTTGATATGAAGGGCGGCGGCTTCATCAAGCGTATCGGTCACCTGCCTCATGTTGTCGGAACAGTAACGGACGTAGACGGTGACGAAAGCGGTACAGGTGATGAATATATGGTACGCCGTTTTCTGGAGTCACTGCGGTGTGAGATCAAAAGAAGAAAACTGCTCCTGAATCAGATGCACGTAGACAGTGCAGACAAATATATCGAGGCCTGCCGTGACATCGAAAAACATATCAAAAAGCTGTCCAATTCGGATCCTGCAAAATCAGGAGATAATTACGAAATTCCTGATGCAGATGCACTGAGGAAACTGGCAGCAGAAACCAGACTGCCGCACCTGATTCTTGTTGTAGATGAATTTACCGAGCTGAAACGCTTTACCAGCGAATCGGATGACGTTGACTTTATCGGTGAGATTACAACCATTGCCCGTGTCGGCAGAAGTCTTGGTTTCCACATTATTCTGGTATCACAGAACATAGAGAGTGCTATCACAGATGATATCCGTGTCAACTCTCGTGCAAGATTGTGTCTGAAGGTAGCTACCAAACAGGCCTCCAAAGAAATGATCGGCAGCGATCTGGCAGCTTCACCGACTATGCCCGGTCACGGACGTGCGTATCTGCTGGTAGGAACAGGATCAAAGTTTGTTTATTTCCAGTCTGCCTACACCGGTACAAGCATTACCGCAAGCCTTGATGTGCCGTTTGAAATTATCAGTGCCGAAAAAACCGGACAGTACTACAGTTTCTATCGTTCCGACAAGGATAATATACAGCTGCAAAAAGAGAAAAAGGCACAGGAAGCAAAGGGTATGCTGATTACCCAGTGCAGTGCGATTGTTAATGAAATCAAGCATGTATTTGACGAGAACAGCTCATATATCCGTCCCCATATCATCTTCCAGCCGCCTCTGCCGCTGAAGGTTACACTCAGGAACGGTGCTCGTTTTGATATCAAATAACAGGGAAGGATGTGGTGAATGGTGGTTGAAAGCAAAAGTGTGCGGCGGCTGATGGTAGGCGTGTATGATGCCCCGCTGGAACAGAAACAGCCGATCCTTGAAATTGATCTGCTGTCGGCAAACGTGGCTATTTTCGGTTCCAAGCAGTCCGGCAAAACAACCTTCGTCAAAAATATTCTGATACGTCTGCATGAAATTATCAGACCGGAGATATTGGGTGAAGAAATTTATGTTCTTGATCTCAACAGCACGATGGGAGATTATGACAAGCTTCCGTTTATTTGTGGCTGTTTCGGGGATTCCAACGAAGAGGACGTAAAAACTTTGTTTACAACTGTGCGGGACAAACTGAAATGGAACAATGATATTCTAAGACAGACCAAGCGCAGCAGTATCACTCAGTTTCTGGAAGATCCCCCCGAAAATGCAGAGAGCAAGCCCGGACATATCACCCTTGTGATTGAAAATATGAACGCTTTTCTGGCACAGGAACAGTTTTCTCTGTATCATGAAATGCTGCTCAATTTCTGCCGTGACGGTATTTCAAAGGGTTTGACGGTTCTGTTTACAGCAAACGGTGTTTCTGGTGGTGTCACCCGCTACCTGCCCAATATGGAGTCTATTGTAGCGTTTGATATGTCATCAGAACAGGCTATGGATATTTTTAACGAAAAGCCTCCCCAGCTTCTGCACGTTCCCGGACGGGGCATCGTAAAAAAGGAAGGAAAGCTGTATGAATTTCAGGGATTTCTTCCTTTTGAATCAGAAAAACATGAACTGCTGCCCTTTATACAGGCGGCAGCGGAACGTATCAGTCCGGAGTATCTCCCGACCAGACTCATTTCCTTTACAAAAATCCTTACTGTGGAGAATTTTTCCGAGAATACCTACGGCGGTCTGACGTATGCACGGGCAGTTGAGGAAAACAGAGGTATTGTGTTGGGTCTGGATTACTATAAACACGAGCCGGTGTGCCTGATTCCTGATGAATCGAGATGTATCGGTATTTATGGTAAAAAATCCTTCGGCAAAACAAATTTGCTGAACCTTCTGGTGGGCAATCTCTTATTGCGTGACAGCGAGCAGATTTCCACAATCATTATGTTTGATGACGGTCGCCGTGAACTGGAAGGATTGGAAAAGTACATCAAGGAAAGCACCATAGGCATTGAACTGCAGGTATTCCATGACAGACCTTCTTTTTCAGCGTTCGTGGTGAAACTTTGTGATTATCTGGAGCAGAGAACAAAGGAAAGACCTACGGCTATTACGGAAACAGCGCAGTCGGCTGCCGTATCACAGGATCTGTTTTCTTTGAATCATGACGTATCAGAAGACCCGTTGGGCGGTACAGGAGTGCAGGATGATCTGGATTTTCTGATGGGAATAGAACCTTCCAGTCCCAAACCGCTCCAAAATGCACAGCCGGCCGTACCCGTTCCGCCGCCTGCCCCGGCACATAGGCAGGTACAGACCGGTACCGGTATACTGTTTATTATCCAAAGCAAGTCTATGTATCAGGAAAGCCCCAGCAGAGGAACAATCGGAGTTACGCTGGAATCACTTCTGGCAACGCTGATTAACGAGGCAGAACAGAACAAAATGATGTTCATTTTTTCTGATGTCAAAAAGCACCCTGATCTGGCTATGGACACGATGATCGGCGGATTTTTCAGTAAGATTTTCCTGCTGAATGATATTGCTGACTTTGTGGATAACAAAGGTTCAAAGACGGCGTTGGGTGAGTTTGACGCTAAGGAACTGAAGCTGGAATATGCCAAGTGTGAACTGGGAGATGGCTATTACTTTGATGTCGACAGAGATGAGCTGATAAAAGCAAAGTTTTTGAAATCTCCCTTCAATATCAAACCAAAAAATGACAAGAGTTAGGAGTGTGTTTTATGGCAGAGAACAGTGCAGGAGGAGCTTGTATTTTGCATGATACCGCTATCATCAAAGCGGAAATGGCAAAGAAAGAAGATTTTCTCCAGAGATACAACGATATCCAGAGTGAATATAGCCGTATTATCAAGATACTTCTGGAAAATTGGAAGGGCGAGGGTGCAGACTCTTTCAAAGAAGATACCGATATCATCGGTAAAAATATCCTTAACCTTTTTGAGATTCTGAAGGCAATGTCGGATACACTGACAGACTGTGTTTCTCTTCTCGAGGAGAAGTCTAAGGCATTGTCAGATTATAACGCGAATCCGTCATCAAAAAAAGGCTGATGTAACGGAAAATTTGCTGCGCAATTAAAAACATGGGCGTCTGGGTCTGATTTTACGCCTGTGAAGTTGTTAGGTTATGAGGACGATGAAGCAGGAAATCCGTTAGTTGTCAGATAACGGGCAGCGCATAATTACTTTTCGGCAACATAACAGAAAGGAATGCGGTCAATGGTGCTGGTTCATCATTGACTGCTGTGCTTTTCCTGACAAAGGGGGGACGAGTATGGCTCATCAAAAGAAAGATGTGACGGATACGCTGCCGTATCAGGAGGAAGATCTCACTGACCGCAGAAGTACGCCAGTATACTGCCGGTCGGCAAGGAACAGGACAGAATCCTCACAACGGTCATGGTATGGTCAGGAGGAAAGCTGCCGTAAAGATGCTTCTTCCCAACAGCAGTCCGGAGCAGAAAACAATGATGACCGTTACAGTGAGGCAGTGCCATCCAGAAATGGAAAGTTCCGAAAATCAGAGGTGACAGAAACAAGCTATCGTACCAGACAAGGTCTGGATTCACAAGAGAGTACATACGTCACCAATCGTGGCCCTGCCCGCAATACAGCCAACCGCCAGCCCGCTGAGGAAACTGTACCGTCCCGCAGGACAGAGGTTTCGGAGCAGGAAAACAATTCCTCCAATTCCTATGATGTAAATGCCCGAAGAAGTACAGCTGTCACTCGTTCCCGAAATAGTTCCTACGGGATGGGAAATCAGGTTCCCCAAGCGAACAGGGGTGATTATTCCCGCAGGACAGAAGTTTCGGAGCAGGAAAACGATTCCGGTAATCCCTATGATGTGAATGCCCGAAGGAGTACAGTTGTTACTCGTTCCCGAAATAGTTCCTATGGGAGGGGAAATCATGTTCCTCAAGCAAACAGGGGTGATTATTCCCGCAGGACAGAAGTTTCGGAGCAGGAAAACAAT
>CADCQO010000190.1 GCA_902803585.1 uncultured Ruminococcus sp. | reverse complement strand
TTTCCATTTGTCAACACTTTTTTTCAAACTTTTTCCGCCTTCTACAAATTGTATACTTTTCTGCCAGTCACTGCCTTTTTTGTCCGCTGTCACTGCAATTTTTTTACATTCTGTAATTTATCTGCGGAAATGTACTGCTGAAATAATGGAAAACAAAACACTCACAAACTGAAACAGTAACAGAATATCCTCCCTCCAACACACTCTTTCCGCCATACATTATCAGCACCGCCACTTCTGACAGCCCTTCCTCTTTAAAATTCCTACTTTTCAAGGGGAAAAAACTGCTCTTTTGCCACTTTTTGTTGTTGATATCTCGCAGAAAATGTTATATAATTTGGGTAGACATGAAACGTCTGTGATTATTTTTGAAAGGTGGTTATCTTTTATGAACAATTCTCCCGTTAATGTGCAAAGCTCGTTTCCCACAAAGCGCCTGTTTTCCAAAAGCTCTGTGATGACGCTGGCTGTAACACTTATTATCCTTGCCGCTGCAGTGCTTGGACGTGCCATTACTGCTATGATCTACTCCCAAAGACTCAGCGTCTGCAACTCCCTCTATCAGATGTTTGGCACAGATTCTATTCCGATCATCAATATCGTGACGGGTGTTGTTACCGCCTGCATATTGGTATTTCTGGCTATCGGGCTGTTTTCTGCCCGCAGCGGCGCTAACAGCAATCCCCCTGTAACAGCCGGTCTGTCCTTCCTGAAAACTGGTCTGATTGTCAGCCTCGTTTATACTGCCCTTGCTGTGATTGCTTCCTTCGCTTCTGTCAGCGTAATCAATTACAGCGACATCTCCGGCTATGTAAATGGCATCAATTTCTCTGCTGCGGGTCTGTTCTGGCTGACCATGTTCTTCGGTGTCGCTATGATCTGCTGTGAAATCGCCTTCCTGCGTATGTGCAGCTCCATGATTGCCAATCTCCAGACAGGCGCTATTGTAAAGAAGGGCGCAGGTCTTACATTCTTTGCCTCAATCATCGGCGTTGTTACCGCTATCGTTGCCTTCTGCATCAAACTGTTCCGCCTTACTTCTCCTCCGAAAGATTATATCAAAAACGTGTTAGATGACAAAGTCACACAGAATCTGAACAATTCCGAAATGCTCATCAACTGCTTCAATGTGCTCATTTTTGCCGCAGGTGTTGTCATTTTTGTAACACTGCTTATCATTTCCGGCGCTTATGCTATTCATTCAGACGACATCGTTCGTGCTGCCCGCAACGGCGGTTACAATATGGGACATTCCGTTGTCAACCCCGAAGCTGTTACCGATTACACAACTAACCAGACCTACAACTACAACCAATCTCCCACCTTCGTTCCCAATTATGTCACCAACAAAGCATATGAACAGGTCAACAGCAATATCTATACCGGTGCTGTTCCGCCTATCCCTCCTACACCTGAAAATCCTTTCAAACCCAAAACACAGTACCCTAACGGTATGCCTGTACAGAATGCCGCTAATCCTAACCCCGTTTACAACACCAATCCCTCAGTCAATCCTAACCCTGTCTATAACGTAAATCCTACAGTTAATCCTAATTCCTCAGTCAATCCCGCATATAACGCAAATCCTGCGGCTAACCCCAACTCCTCAGTCAATCCCGCATATAACGCAAATCCTGCGGCTAATCCCAATCCTTCAGCAAATCCCAATCCTGTACAGTTCCAGAAAAATTCCACCAGCAAGCCCTGATGATACTTGATAACAAAAGGAAGTGTTTCCGATGAACAGAAGTGCTGCCCCTGTTTCCCGCCTTGAGCACGAGAAAATGCTGAGAGATGTCGGCAGAAGCCCGTATATGCTCCGATTGATTGCCGCACTTGTTGTGGTAAGCATTTTCTATGGTGCTTTGCTGGTCAACGCTATCATTGCCATAAACAACATACGCCAGAGCAGTCTTAGCTACTTTACCTCCTATACGGTTTTGTTCAGCGAGCTGATGAGAACGACGGCTGTTTTTATTGCTGTTCTGTCCGGCGTCCTGCTGATACGGCTGATACCATTGATTGCCTGCATCTCCATCTATCGCAGGAGCCAGCAGGGAAACCCGCTGAACTCTTTTATGACGGCTCTTACCTTCATTCAGGTTTTCGGCGTTCTGGAATCGCTGATATGGGCGGCACTTATCATCTACGACATCGTTAATATGTTCCGTTACGGCTTTTCTTTTCCGAAAAATGCCAGCTCGGTCTACTATATGATGCTCGTGGTATCTGTTATCATGATTTTTTCCAAGACCTTTCAGGGTGTTTTGCTTGCGAAATTCATCGCCCGCCTCAAAAACTCTATCCGTTCTGAAAGTGTCGATAAACAGCTTCCAGGCGGACTGAGATTTGTTTCTGTTATGCTGGCGCTTTGCCATGCGATTCTCCTCATTTTCCTCGTGGTGAATCTTATCATGCTTCTGGGCATCGGTGACTTTTTCAAGAGCTTTCAGGTTCTGTGGGTATGGTATGTATTCTTCATCGGTTATATCTTCAGCAATCTGTTCCTGTCGGGAATCCTCAAACTGCACTACATCAAAATGAATCTTTCTGCTCCTGCTTCCGGCCGTTCCGGTTATGGCTACGGCAGTACTTACGGCACTTCTTCCTCTTCAGGGTCAAAATATGACCCCTATCAGACCTACCAATCTCCTACAGACGAAGAAGCCTTCGGTCAGGGATACGGTACCGCGCCGGCGCAGAATCACCCCTACGGTCAGCCCGTACAGCAAAACCAGCCCTTCGGTCAGCCTGTACAGCAAAACCAGCCCTTCGGTCAGGGATACGGTGAAATGCCGGCGCAGAATCACCCCTACGGTCAGCCTGTACAGCAAAACCAGCCCTTCGGTCAGCCTGTACAGCAAAACCAGCCCTTCGGTCAGGGATACGGTG
>CADCQO010000189.1 GCA_902803585.1 uncultured Ruminococcus sp. | reverse complement strand
CGGTGTGGGAAAATCTTCTCTGCTGAATTCGCTTTTTCCGGAACTGCAGATTGAAACGGCAGAGATCAGCCGGAAGTTAGGAAGAGGCAGGCATACGACCCGTCACAGTGAACTCTACAAGGTAGGCGGAGGCTATGTAGCCGATACACCAGGGTTTTCAACAGTCGATATTGAACGGTACGAGGTCATTATGAAGGACGAAATTGCCGGCTGTTTTCCGGAATTTCATGACTATCTTACCCAGTGCCGTTTTTCTACCTGCTCCCATACCTGCGAAAAGGGCTGTGCAGTGCTGTCGGCGGTCAAAGATGGAAAAATCCCGCCGTCCCGCCACGCAAGCTACTGCGCCATGATCGAAGAAGTGCGCCGTATCCCTGACTGGGAAATGAAAAAACGTTTTTCCAATCAGCCGTAATCAGCCGCTGAACGTTTTTTCGGCAGCGGACATTTTGTCTGGTCAGCAGCATCGGACACAGGGGGTGTGTGGATTTGGAACAAAGATGTGTGATTATAGGAGCATCACCCGAAACAGACACTGTCGGGTGGCAGGAAATGATGCGGGAGGACGATACAGTTTTCTGTGCAGATGGCGGTTATCTTTGGTCACAAAAGGCAGGCCTGGTACCGCAGGTGATTATCGGGGACTTTGATTCGTCAGAGTATCCGTCAGCGGCAGAATGTGAGGTTCTGCGCTTTCCCGTCAAAAAAGACGACACCGACACCATGATCTGTATTAAGGAAGGTCTGAAAAGGGGATTCCGGCAGTTTCTGCTTCTGGGCATGACAGGCGGAAGACCCGACCATACCTTTGCCAATTATACGGCACTGTACTATCTTGTGAAGCACGGTGCAGAGGGTACGATGATCGGCGGCAGATGGCAGTACAATGCAGTATCGGACGGAACGATGACACTTAACGGCAGAAAAGGCTGCAGTTTTGCGGTTTTTCCGTTTGGGTGCGAGGAGTGCTGTGTTTCTCTCAGCGGATTTCTGTATGAAGGGAATAACCTGACGCTTTCGGCGGATTTTCCGTTAGGTGTCAGCAATACGGTTGCAGATGATACGGCAGTCGTGCGTGTAAAAGGTTCCGCCATTCTGATGACATCACTCCGGAATGAATAGCAGTGCATTGAGGTACATTTTTCGTTCAGAAAGATGTATCTTTTTTTTGCAAAAAATTGTGTCAAAAAGGGGCAGGCTGTATATTATAATAGTGCAGGGAAAACAAAGGATTGAAAATCTGCAGCAGTCAACAGAAAGGCTGTGTACAAATGAACAGCGGTTCATAGGACGGCATTCCTTGCGGGGGGCGGGAAGTCCCGATATACAGGGTGGTGAAGTGTGATGAGAATGAAAATGAGAATGAGACACAACGGAATGTTGTCGTTCAGTCTGGGACTGCTGACAGCGAGTATACTGCCGCCGTGCTGGGTAGTCGTTGTTGTGGCGGTTGTGTTGGTGGTCAGTTCATTTTGTGGTGCAAGATGCCGCAAATATTGAGAGGAGTCATGCTTTATGAAATTTGTAGTTATCGACAGACCGAAATTCTGGGGATTCTTCCTGAGAAAAATGTTTGGCATCAAAAAACAGTCGCCGGCAGAAGTACCTGCTTTGGTACGGTAAATGATTGATAAAATTCAGAAAATATTTTCCGTTGGGGTTTGAAATAGAGGACAGTATGTGATATAATAGACAGCGAGAAGTTATGGGCGGTGAAAAAGATGCTGAAACGTATTCAGGCGTGGGACGACAGGATGCTGATGCGGTTTGCTAAACGGCATACTCCTTTCATGAACAGGCTGATGATTCTGATAACCACTACGGGAGATAATGGCTATATCTGGTTTGCGTTGGCAGTACCTCTTTTGCTGATGAACCGATGGCGTCTGACAGGTTTTACAATACTGGCAGCGATGGGAATTGCCTCCCTCAGCGGTGAAATAACGATTAAACATATTGTCAAGAGAGTGCGTCCGTGTAAAAAAGCGTATGATGAATATTTGCTGATAGAAAATCCTCCGCATTACTCATTTCCGTCAGGACATACGACAGCTTCCTTCGCAGTAGCAACAGTGATGCTTTGTCTGTGTCCTGTGTGGGCGGTTTCAGTTGTTATATATGCGTGTCTGATTGCCTTATCCCGCTTGTACCTGTTAGTGCATTATCCTACGGACGTACTGGCGGGGATTGCGATAGGAACAGTGTGCGGTTTTATTTCGATTCCTGTGGCGCAGTCTATCCCGTTGTTTGCGATACAGTTCTGAGTGTGGTGTGCAGGGAGTCTGCCGTTTCCACGAGAGGAAAATAACAGGTACGAAAAATATCTTTATTTTATGAGATAAAAAATGTATATAAAGCTTTGTGAGAATTCGACCTTTCGGGGTCGAATTTTTTTGTTTTTGGAGGGATAAGTGAAAGGAGGTGTAAACACATATGGAACCATCTGTTATCAGTGCGGTGCTGGCGTTGGCAGGTTCTCTTATCGGCACGTTTGCAGGTATTCTGACAGGCGGTAAGCTCACACAGTATCGTCTGAAAATGTTGGAACGAAAAGTGGAAAAGCATAATAATCTGATAGAGAGGATGTATGCGCTGGAGGATAAAGCACATCTTCAGGAAGAAAAAATCAAGGTGGTCAATCACCGTATTGAAGATTTGGAGGAACAGCTGAAATGTTGAAGAAAACAAAAGCATGGTGCAGGGCGGCAGGCATTCGTGCCGTAAAGACTTTTGCACAGACGGCGGCGGCAGGTATCGGTGTGGCGGCGGCTGTCAATACCGCAGACTGGCTGACGGTCATTTCTACGGCGTTAACGGCAGCACTGCTGTCATTGCTGACATCTGCGGCGGGCTTACCCGAAATTGAGAAGGAGGAAAAAGAATGAAAGGTATTGATGTTTCTTATGCCAACAGTACGATTGACTGGCAAAAAGCGAAGAGTGATATAGATTTTGCGATTCTGCGCAGTTCGTTCGGCTCTGATCTGCCCTCACAGGTTGATAATTGTTACTGCTATAATGCAGAGGGCTGTATTGCCAACGGAATCCCTTTCGGCACATATCATTTCGCTTATTTTGTCGATGAACAGACAGCGAAGGACGAAGCAGACTTTGCTATTCGTATGGCGAACCGCTACAAGCCTTATGTGCACATGATAGCACTTGACATTGAGGAGGATTCGGAACGCTATGCACAGAGTCTTGGCAAATCGCCCGACTGGACAAAGTGTGCAAAGGTATTTTTGGAAAGAGTCAGAGCGGCAGGCTATCAGCCAGTTCTGTATACCAATTACAGCTGGATGACATACCGCTTTGATTACAGCAGGCTGGAGGAATACCCGCTGTGGCTGGCATCACCGGACGCATCACCCGATGTTCCTGCCCGTTATGATAATATCGTACTCTGGCAGAACAGCTGGACAGGGCAGATCAGCGGTATCAGCGGCAATGTGGACACAGATATATGCTATCAGGCGGCTTTGTTCAAAAATAATTCTTCCGGAACAGGCAGTTCTGCAAAGCCCGACACCGGAAAGCCGTCTGACGATGACAAGGAAGTGCATCAGATTTTTTCTTCTGTAAAGGTGCATTATGATGTCAAAGTCACAGTACCGGACGGTGT
>CADCQO010000188.1 GCA_902803585.1 uncultured Ruminococcus sp. | reverse complement strand
TTGATCCGGATTGTGTTGTAGTTATAGATTCTATGGAGAATTTCGGTGCAGAATTCTGATTATACACCAGTTTCCAAGTTTGAGAGAACAGAAAAAAGCCGCTTTGCTCATTTATAGTAACATAGCTTTTCTCCATCGGTATTATCAGTGCCGGTGGGGATTTTATCAACTTTCTGAGTGAACAGGCAGTTTGACTGACAGAACAAGAAACGCCCCGCTCCGTGAAAAAAATTTTTTTAAGAAACTTTTTCACAATTCGACCTTTTGAGGTAGAATTTTCCTCGTTTTGGAGGGATAGGTGAAAGGATTTTTTTCGCCCTGACATAATGGAGAGAAGAGGTGGCAGAATGACGGATGAAGGTTTCATCAAACTGCACCGAAAAATAATCAATTGGAGTTGGTACAAAGACAGCAAAGTCAAAGCATTGTTTATCCATTGTCTGCTCAAGGCTAACCACAAAGACAGGCAATGGCAAAATGTGGCTGTCAGACGAGGAAGCTTTATCACGAGCATCACGCATCTTGCCCATGAAAGAGGACTGACTGTCAAAGAAGTACGCAGGGCACTCGATATACTTATCACATCAGAGTGTATCCGAAAATTTACAAGTGCTTCGTTTACAATGATTACCGTGATAAATTATGATGAATATCACGCAGAGGGCAAGGAAAAGGGCAAAGCCAAAACGAGCGAAAACCCGCATGAACAGTGCGTTTCCGATACATCAGCCTATGCAGAAGGGCAGAGCAAAGGGCAGAGTAAGGGCATACCACAGGGCAAACAAAAGGGCAGGAAAAAGGGCAAACACAGGGCAAAGCAAGGGCAACAAACAAGAATGATAAGAAGTATTCTTCTCCTTTAAGGGAGAAGAATACAGCGGGTACGTCCTCACGTCCGTCAGCGGCCGTGTTCCGCCTGAAGCAACAGCCGCTGACGGATTTGAAAGATAAAGGGTATCTTTACAAGAAGATACCATTCAGAAATCTTGCAGGCTTAACAATCATTCTGAATACTAATGATGAGGGTGGCAGCGGTCTGGGTCTGTATATATGCCGGAATAAATGACAGAGAAATGCTCCCCCATTAGTGAGAACAGGGAAGCATTTTGTTATCTGAATTTTGCAAGTCTGGCAGTGTCAGCAATAACAATCAGACTCATATCTTTTTTGAGTGGCCTGTCCGGATCAATATTCACAATGACTTGATCGTTTTCGAGAACAGCTACAATATTGATACCGTATTTTTTTCGCAGATTCAATTCCTTCAGGCTTCTGTTTTCCCATTCTGGTCTGACTTCAAGCTCAACCATAGAAACATCGTCCGAAATATCGAGCATATCCACAAAACCGGAGCTGATCAGATTTTTGGCAAGACGGATACCAGATTCTTTTTCGGGAAAAATCACACGGTCTGCACCGACCTTTTCAAGGATTTTGCAATTCATTTCACTGGAACACTTTGCAATAACGGTTTTGACGCCGGCTTCTTTACAAAGCATAGTAGCCATCACACTGGCTTCCAGATCCGTTGCAATCGAGATAATGACGACATCAAAGCTGGCAATATCTAACTGACGGATAGTTTCAGGGTCCGTCACATCAGCACACTTGCAGAAGGGGATATCGTCGATGGCATCGTTGACAATTTCCTCATCAGCGTCAACTGCGAGGACATCTGCACCATTGGCAGACAATTCTTTCGCAACAGACCTGCCGTATCTTCCAAGTCCAAAAACGGCATAACTTTTTCTGGCATTCATAAATATTTCCTCACTTTTCAAGTTTACCCGATACTGATATCCTCAATCGGATCCTTGATGATATTTTTATTTTCTTTCTTAACATTGAACGCAACCAACAGAGAAATGGGGCCTACTCTTCCCAGATACATGGTAACAATAATGATGAGTTTTCCCCAGAAATTCAGCGATGGCGTGAGATCGCGTGTCAGTCCTACTGTGGCGGTAGCACTGACGGTTTCGTAGACAATGTCTAAAATGGACGCATCTGTTACAGCAGACAATAGGAGCGTTGAAATAAACATAATCATAAATGCTACAACAATGACAGCCACCGCCTTGCTGATTGCCTGCTTGGATATCCGTCTGTGAAACAATGACAGGTTTTCCTGATTTCTGAGAGCTGCCAATGCCGCAAACAACACCACCGAAATAGTGACGGTTTTCACGCCGCCTGCCGTTCCTACTGGTGAACCTCCAATAAACATCAGCAGCAGTGAAACCAGAGAAGAGGCGTTGGTTAAGTTTTGCTGGGGAACAGAGGCAAAACCAGCCGTTCTGGTTGTAACCGATTGAAAAAAAGACACCTGCAGCTTGTCAAAGAAAGAGAGTTCCTTGATGGTCAGCGGATTGTTGTATTCAAAAATCATAAACAGAATAGTTCCGGTAATCAAAAGAATTGCTGTAACAGTCAAAGCAACCTTGCTGTGCAGTGTCAGGTGTGAAAAGCACTTGAATTTCTGGCTGCGGAAGTTTTTGGTCACACGGATGATATCCCACCAGACAATGTAGCCCATACCGCCTAAAATCACCAGCAGACTTGTCACGGTATTTACCATAGGATTGAGTGCATAATCACACAGACTGTTTTCGGACATGATATCAATTCCCGCATTGCAAAACGCCGATATAGAATTGAATACCGATATCCATATTCCTTTTGCACCGAATTGCGGAACAAATACCGTCATATAAAGTAAAGCGCCCATTCCTTCCACAATGAAGGTACCCAGAATTACCTTTTTCAGAAAGGTAGTAATTCCTGAAAACGAATTCAGATTAAAAGCATCCTGCATCAGAATCCTTCCCTTTAGCTTCAGCTTACGGTGCATACTGAGCAAAATCAAAGTCATAATTGTCATGATGCCAAGTCCGCCAATCTGGATCATGAACAAAATCACGATTTGTCCAAACACACTCCAAGTGGCAACGGTGGGAAGGGTGACCAGTCCGGTCACACAAATGGACGTGGTTGCAGTAAATAAGGCATCCATATAGGAAACTGACTTTCCGGATGCAGTGCTGATGGGAAGAAACAGCAAAAAACTGCCCACAAAAATAGCCAGCAGAAAGCTGAGCATAATTTTGTGCGTGGTGGAAAAATAGAATTTTTTTCTTTTCAATAGACATTACGTTACTGAAAACTTATAAAAAGTTATAAAAACAACTTTTATGTTCCATTCCTTGTTCCTCGTGTCCATTTTCGACATTCAATCTAC
>CADCQO010000187.1 GCA_902803585.1 uncultured Ruminococcus sp. | reverse complement strand
TCGAACATGATAGAAGTAAAGCCTGCCTTGATGCACTTGTAGCAGCCCTCGTATGTGCCGTGATCGAGATGCAGAGCAACCGGTACGGTGATGCCGAGAGATTCGTCCATTGCCTTTACCATAGCAGCAACAGTCTTGAAGCCTGTCATGTACTTGCCTGCGCCCTCAGACACACCGAGGATAACAGGGGAATTGAGTTCCTGAGCAGTAAGAAGGATTGCCTTTGTCCACTCAAGGTTGTTGATGTTGAACTGACCTACTGCATAGTGGCCTGCCTTTGCTTTTTTCAGCATTTCTGCTGCGTTGACTAATGCCATTGTCATCACGCTCCAAAAGATTTTATTTTGTATGACAGGTGCGGACACCTGCACATATCTCAGCTTTATTATACTATACAATGAGGGGAATAGTAAAGACTCTTTTTGGAATATTTCGGATTTTTTTAAGCTGAATGGGCAAGAAGTCCCCCGACTTTAAGGCGGCGGGAGTATATCACCGAACTTTCGGAGGTAATGTGCCGTCAAAGAAACAGCGGTCAGTCTTTTGGACTGTCCGCTGTGAGAGGTTATTCCATTGTATAGACGCATCTGTCGTAATCGTAGTTGAAGATATAGGCTGTGTTGGAAGTTGCCACGCTGCCGTCACCGGTATTGATGCCGTCAGGGAACCATCTGTCGCCGATATGGAACTTGTAGCCGGTAGCATCTTCGGGAATATAGGCAACAAACTGGTGGAAGGTCTGGGCTGTATTCCAGAAGCCGATGTTCTTGGTGATTGTCTTGTTGAGAGAAATACAGTTGGCATCACCGATACCGCTCTTGCCGCCCCAGTAATGCACTTTGTAGTTTGCGCCGCCGTTCTGGTTGAAAATATAGCTGATAGCGTTGACGGTAATCATGCGCTGACTGGCGTGTTCAGAAAGTACGTTGTACTGGTCTGTTTTTGTAGCGATGACCTTATCCTTATACTTGACAGTGACCGTAACATTGTATGTTCCCTTTTCTGTGGGCTTCCATACTGCCTGTTCCGGATAGTAGGGATCGGTGTAGTTGAGGGTCTGGGTTTTGCCGTCCTTCTCAACGGTATAGATGAATTCGTTTTTCTTCACGCAGTCCGGAAGGTAGTTAACGTCTGCATGGACATAAACGGAATTGCCGACCATTGCGGTATCTCTGTTGTAGATCATCTTTGCCACACGGGGAGGCGTGACAACGACAGTTTGTGTGGCCTGTGCGGTTTTTCCTTCAGCGTCCTTGACTTTTACGAGAATCTTGTATGTTCCGGAGTTGCTGCCGAAGGTCTTTGATTTGGTGCTGCTCTTGATGTTTTCAGCGATTTTGTAGGTTTTGCCGCCCTTGACATAATAGTAGGAATAGGTGTAGGGTGCTGTTCCGCCGGTAATGGAGGGGGTAATTTTAATGGTGTCGTATGTGTTGACATACTTTCCCTTGTCGATGTTGACGGCACGAACAGCAAGGAGTTTGTTGTAAACTCTGAAAGAAGCGGAGCGCTTGGCGGTATGGCCGGCGGCATCTGTTGAAGCAATAGTAACGGTGTAAGTACCTGTCTGTGTGGGCGTCCATGTTCCCTTGACAACAGAGGAACCGTTGGCCTTGTCGATGGAAGAAGCCTTATGCACTTTGGAGAATACCTGTTTGCCGTCTTTGGAAACAGTCATTGTGTATTTAACGGGGGTTGTGCCGAAAGTTTCGTTAGCGGTTCTGAAAGTGAATTTGAGGGCGCTGCCAACGGTAAGGGCAGACGCTGCCGGAACATAGAGCTTGGAGAAATGATAGTAATTTTTCAGGGAAACGGTCTTTTCAGACTTATTCAGGTCAAAGGGGAACTGTGCATCCAGCTCATAGGTTTTTCCGGTATTTTCGTCAACGATCATTGCTTCCTTAACGGTTGTCTGGGCGGTATCTCTGCCGATATCGACAAAGCGGACATTCCATGTGTAGTCATTGAAATTGTCAGGAGAGATATCACGGATAATATTGTTGAGGTCAGCCATCATTGCGCCGTCACAGAAGCCGGTTTCGCCGTTATAGTTGAGTTTCTGGGACTGTACATTGTAATCGGAGAACTGATAGGGGTTTACTTTTCTGACATAGGTTGTGCCGGTGGTGTTGTGCTTTGCGGTAATTTCAATATAGCTGTCCGTTCTGTTGTCGGAGTTCAGCGTATATTTGAGGAACATACCGGAAGAGCCGTAATCCTTTGCGACAACGAACTTTCCGCTGCCGTTGATGCTGATACATCTGTTTGGCTCGGATACTACGCCCTCAACAGAAGAAGTAACGTTCAGGGCATCATAGGCGATCCAGAAAAAGCCGTCATTGTGGCTCAGGTCGCCCCATGAGTTGGCAATTTTCAAAGCACCCAGCTCACCGCTGTCCACTTTGCCGTTGCCGTTCTGGTCTACCCAGATATTGTCGTTATAGCCTACGATTGTCAGCATATGGTTGCAGATACCGCTGCCCACAGATTTGACAACAATATCTTCTCCGACGATTTCTTCATCTACGCCGGGGGCTGCAACGATTTTTCCCCACTGATGGTCGAAGATCGGCCCAGCATAAGAGAGGATATCGCCGTTGCGGAGTACTGCCTTGACAGCAGCGATGTCAGGGTCATCAATGGAGCTGATTTCACGGCCCCTTACACCCATCGGCGCAAAGTCGATATAGTCGACAATACGGTAATTGGCGGCTTCACGCCAGATATCATAGCCGGGACTCCATGTTTTGTCGTTCTGTGTATCGCTGACCATAGAAACGGGAGCACAGCCGGTGCTGTAAAGGAGATTTTCAAGAAAACGGGGCTTATTGCAGCCGTTATACATATTATAGATGAACATAGGCTGGAAAGTAGCATCGTCCGTTGCTTCTCTGTCGAGTGCCTTGTTGACGGCGTTGGTGAACTGGTAGTATACGCACGACCATGCCACGCACGAACCGACACCGCCCTGATTGCCTATTTTCGGGAAATACTTTGATTTGCTGTTGTCGACAGCGGACACATAGTTCTGAGCGGCATCAAGGGCTGCCTTGAGATCCTCGCTGGACGGAGCGGTTCTTTTGAGGGCGATCAGATAATCGTCCATCGTGTAAACGGTATTGGGATATCCCATATGCGGAACTACTTCCACCGTTTCACCGGCTGCTGCAGAGGTGCCGAGAGCGCCTGCCGACAATGTGACGGCAGAGACCAGCAAAGCTGCTGTGATCTTACGGAATAGCTTTTTCAATTGAATGACCTCCTGTACAATTATTTTTCCCTGTTAACAAATTCCTAATAATAATTTTACCGTTTTTTCATATTTTTTCAATATTAAAACTGTAAGATATTGTCCATTTGCTTTTGTCTACAATGAACAAAAACGGACAATAAACAGGAAATGTACCAAAAACAGGCATATACAGAGCGGTAAGCGGGTTTTCGGCACAGGGGGCGGAAGCGGTTCGGACGGGTTGAAAAGTTTTCCCTGCGATGAGCCGCGAAGAATGGAAAAAACCTTGACTTTTTGGGGAAAAAGCAGTATTTTATTATAGGTAAACGCAATATCAGGAATAAAGGATTCCGAAAAAAGGGGATAGTATCATGTTGACTCTGGATAAAATTTATCATGCGTCCTATGTACTCAAGGAAGTTATCCGTCCGACAGATATGATTCGTGCTACCAATCTCTGTGATGAATGCGAATTGTATCTGAAAACCGAAAACCTTCAGGTAACCGGTGCTTTCAAGGCAAGAGGTGCGTATTACAAGATTTCACAGCTTTCCGATGAGGAGAGGGCAAAAGGCGTCATTGCGTGTTCAGCCGGCAATCATGCGCAGGGTGTCGCAAGAGCCGCCCAGCGTTACGGCATTAAGTCCATCATTTGTATGCCTAATTCCGCACCGATTTCCAAAGTGGAAGCAACAAAGAGCTACGGCGCAGAAGTTTGTCTGGTAGAAGGCACTTATGACGATGCACACGACAGGGCTGTGGAACTGCAGAAGGAAACAGGCGCAACCTTTGTGCACCCGTTTGATGATGAAATGGTTATTGCCGGTCAGGGTACCATCGGTCTTGAAATTTTAGACCAGATTCCCGATATTGATGCTGTTATTGTGCCGATCGGCGGCGGCGGTCTGATCAGCGGTGTCGCCTTTGCGATCAAGTCGCTGAATCCGAAAGTAAAAGTATACGGCGTACAGTCGGCTGGCGCACCCTCTATGTACCTTTCTATGGCACATCATCAGATTGAAACGCTTGACAGCGTCAATACCTTTGCTGACGGTATTGCTGTCAAGACACCCGGCGAGCTGACCTTTGACCTGTGCAGCAAATACGTTGACGAAATTATGACAGTTACCGATGACGAAGTAGCAACCGCCATTCTGTCCCTTATCGAAAAGCAGAAACTGATTTCTGAGGGTGCGGGCGCTGTTTCCGTAGCGGCGGCATTGTTTGATAAATTCCCCATCAAGGGAAAGAAAGTCTGCTGTCTGGTATCGGGCGGTAATATTGACGTGACGATTCTCTCCAGAGTGATTGACAGAGGTCTGCAAAAGACCGGCCGTCTGGCAGAATTTACGATTGCCCTGACCGACAAGCCCGGCGAACTGCAGAGCGTCGCAAGAATTATTTCTAAACTGGGGGCAAATGTTGTGGCTGTCAGCCATGACCGCGCCGACCTCAACACCGATATCAATTCCTGTTATCTCCGTCTTTCTATGGAAACCCGCAACCATGAGCATATCCAGCGCATCAAGGACGAACTCGCCAGACACGGCTATAAGACAGTGAACTGAAAGTGGAAAATGATGTTCGGGCTTTGTCCCGTCACATAGTATTTTGAAAGGAAGAATCATTATGGCAGAAGTAGTTTACACCAAAAATGCACCCGATGCAATCGGCCCTTACTCTCAGGCAGTCAAAACAAACGGACTCGTTTTTACCTCCGGTCAGATCGCTATCAATCCCGCTACCGGCAATGTTGAAGCGGACACCATCGAGGGTCAGACAGAACAGGTTATGAAGAACCTCAAAAATCTGCTCGAAGCAGCAGGCAGCTCTTTGGAAAAGGCTGTCAAGACTGTTTGCTTCCTCGCTGACATGAACGACTTTGCTGCTTTCAATGCGATCTATGGTCAGTATTTTACCGGCAAGCCTGCCCGTTCCTGTGTGGCTGTCAAGACACTCCCCAAAAATGTTCTCTGTGAAGTAGAGGTTATTGCAGAAGCGTAAAAGCATATCATATTATTGTGAATATCTGATCGGCGGCTGTCGGGAATTTCCGGCGGTCAGCCGATTTTTTTTGAAAGGAATGACCAGAGATGAAATATTGTTATGAATGCGGTACGGCACTCGAAGAGCGGTTTCTGGAGCATGAAGGCATGATTCCCTACTGTACAAAGTGCGGGTGTTACCGTTTTCCGATTTTCTCTACCGCTGTCAGCATGATAACGCTGAACCCCGCCTGTGATAAGATTCTGCTCATTCAGCAGTACGGACGGGACAGCAATATTTTGGTAGCGGGCTATGTGAATAAGGGCGAAAGTGCGGAGGAAACCGTTGTCCGTGAAGTGCGGGAGGAAATCGGACTGGAGGTAAAGGCGGCTGCTTTCAACAAAAGCGAGTATTTCGCAAAGTCCAACACCCTGATGCTGAATTTCGCCTGTATCGTAGAGAGTGAATCGCTTGAGGGACTGAACCGTCAGGAAGTGGACAAGGCGGCATGGTACAGCTTTGAAGAGGCAAAGTCTGCTATCCGCCCGCAGAGTCTGGCGGAAAAGTTTCTGCTGCATTTTCTGGAAAAGTCCGTAAAAAGATTTTCATTTGACTATTGACAAGAGGGAATAAATGGAGTAAAATAGATTTAACGATTAAACAATCGTTTAATGATTACGAAGGGGAGATGTTCCTATGAAAAAGACCTATAAAATTGATGTGGACTGTGCAAACTGTGCAAACAAAATGGAGGCTGCCGCCAAAAAGACCGAAGGTGTCAAAGATGCTGTTGTTAACTTCATGACGCTGAAAATGACGGTAGAATTTGAAGAAGGCGCAGACCCTGCTGCAGTGATGAAACAGGTGGCGAAGAACTGCAAAAAAGTGGAAAGCGACTGCGAAATCTTTTTGAAGTGAGTTTTGCGTATGAGTAAGAAACAAAAGAAAAACCTGATACGCATTATTGTTTCAGCAGTCCTCATGGCAGCGTTCCTGTTTGTACCCGCAGAAGGTGTCTGGCGGCTGCTGCTGTTCCTGATACCGTACCTGATTATCGGTTATGATATCCTGATGAAAGCGGCGAAGGGCGTGAAGAATTTACAGCCGTTTGATGAATGCTTTCTCATGGCGATAGCAACCATCGGCGCGATCATCATTGCAGTGATGGGCGAGGGGGATTATCTCGAAGCGATTGCGGTCATGCTGTTTTATCAGATCGGTGAATGGTTTCAGAGTTACGCTGTCGGAAAAAGCAGGAAAAATATCAGCGAACTGATGGATATTCGTCCCGATTACGCCAATATCGAAAAAGACGGTGTACTGGAACAGGTTGACCCTGACGAGGTGGAAACGGGTTCGGTGATTGTCGTCAAGGCAGGGGAAAAGATACCGATTGACGGCGTGATTATCGAGGGAGAATCCGTCCTGAATACAAGCGCCCTGACGGGAGAAAGCCTGCCCAGAGATGTGATGACCGGCGATGAAGTAATCAGCGGCTGTATCAATATGACGGGACTGCTCAGAATCAGAACAACAAGTGAGTTCGGGGAGTCTACCGTATCAAAAATTCTCGATCTGGTGGAGAATGCCAGCTCCCGCAAGTCAAAATCGGAGAATTTCATCTCAAAATTCGCCCGTGTCTATACGCCGGCGGTTGTGTGCGGGGCGCTGGTGCTGGCGGTGCTGCCGCCGCTTCTGATGATGCTTTTCGGACAGAATGCCGGCTGGGGTACTTGGATTTACCGTGCATTGACGTTTCTGGTTATCAGCTGTCCGTGTGCGCTGGTTATCAGCATTCCGCTGAGTTTCTTTGCGGGAATCGGCGGCGCAGGCAGGGAAGGCGTTCTGGTAAAAGGTTCTGACTGCCTTGAAGCACTGGCGGGTACAAAGACGATTGTCTTTGATAAGACGGGTACGCTGACAGCGGGAATTTTTGCGGTAACAGCGGTACACCCCGAACAGGCGGACGAAAACACCCTTCTGCACATGGCGGCTCATGTGGAGCGGTACTCTTCCCACCCGATTGCGGTTTCTTTGCGTGAAGCATATCCTGACGAACATGATGACTGTGAAATTACGGATATTCAGGAAACAGCCGGCTGCGGTGTTTCGGCAAAAGTCAATGGTGCCGCCGTGTGTGTGGGCAATCTGAAAATGATGCAGGCAGTCGGCGCAAAAGTCGAGCAGTGCCCGCACAAACACACAGGAACGATCATTCATGTGGCGAAAGACGGCGTATATCTGGGACATATCGAAATATCCGACCGTGTGAAGCCGACAGCAAAACAGGCAGTCGAACAGCTCAGACAGGCGGGTATCCGTCAGACCGTCATGCTGACAGGCGATAACGCACAGGCGGCGCAGGCAGCAGCGGAAGAGCTGACGATAGATAAGGTATACAGCGGCCTTTTGCCTGCTGACAAGGTGACGCGTGTCGAAGAACTGCTGAATAACAGGGATTCCGGTATTGTCGCCTTTGCGGGTGACGGCATTAACGATGCTCCCGTACTGACAAGAGCTGATGTGGGTATCGCCATGGGTGCGCTGGGTTCCGATGCCGCCATTGAAGCTGCCGATGTCGTTCTGATGGACGATGACCCGCTGAAAATCGCCAAAGCTATACGCATTGCCCGCAGATGTATGCGCATCGTCAGGGAAAATATCTGGTTTTCTATCGGTGTCAAGCTGATCTGCCTCGTATTGGGGGCGGTCGGTCTGGCAAATATGTGGATTGCTATTTTTGCCGATGTCGGCGTAATGGTGTTGGCAGTGCTCAATGCCGTGCGCGCGATGATGGTGAAAAACCTCTGATCCTCAACAGCCGTGAACGCAGAATGATGCCTGTGTTCACGGCTGTTTTTCTGAAAAAAAGCATCTGACGGATTTCGTTCACCGATATGTCAAAAGGCTTGTTGACTTTACCGGAAAACTGTATTATAATCGAAATACGCAGCCGGATATGAAAAAAGTTTGCGAAAACATGACGGTCTGCAATGCATTATTTTGAATAGTAAGGGAGTGAAATGATGGAATTCAACAGAAAAACGATGCTGCGGATTTTCTTTCTGGCGGCGTGTATTATCCTGTTTTACCTCAGCTTTAACTATATGAACCTTGTGTTCAACTTTATCCGATGGCTGATTGAGGTAATGACCCCGTTCATTATTGCGGGCGTGGTGATTTTTATTCTGAACGTGCCCCTCAAGCTGATTGAACAGCATCTTTTCCGTGCGAAGAAAGGAAAAACTGTCAAGCCCTGGCAGGAAAAAGCAAGGCGGCCTATTGCAATTGTTTTGTCTATCAGCTTGTTTATTGTCGTGATTGCGGTCTTTCTGATTATCATTATTCCTGAAATCGGCAAGAGTCTGAAAACCATTGCAGAGGCGATTCCGGGAATTATCAGCAATTTGCAGGAGTGGGTGGCAGAGCTTGCAAAGCGTGAGGATTTTATCGGTGAGGTGGCTTCTCACATCAATATTGACTGGGATACAGTCAACAAACAGATTGTTAACTTCCTGCAGAATAACAGCTCTTCACTGGTCAATTCTGCCTTTACGGTAATCAGTACAACCATCAATGCCGCTGTGAATTTCTTTCTTGGCTTCGTGCTGGCGGTGTATATTCTCGGCAAAAAAGAGATTATTTCTTCCGATGTCAAGAAATTGGTCTATTCTATCTTTCCGACCAAAAAAGCGGATTTTATCGTAGAAGTCGGTGATCTGACGAATAAATCCTTCTATAACAGCATTACCGGACAGATGATAGAATGTGTTATTATCGGTCTGCTGACTGCGCTCGGCATGACGGTTTTCGGGTTCCCGTATGCGGCGCTGGGCGGTGTCGTGGTAGCGCTGATGTCATGGATTCCCATGTTCGGTATTTTCATCGGTTCGTCAGTCGTGGCACTGCTCCTGCTCGCAACTACCAACCCCTGGCAGGCGCTGTGGTTCATCGTCTATATGGTAGTGCTCCAGCAGATAGAGGGCAACCTGATTTTCCCCAGAGTGGTCGGTTCACGCATTGGTCTGCCGCCTATCATCATGATTTCGGCAATCGTTCTTTTCAGTGCGTTCTTTGGTCTGATCGGTCTGCTTGTCAGCGGCCCTGTCACATATGTAATCTATACGATGGTTCGCCGTTTTGTCTATCGGCGCATCAAGGAAAAGAAAATTCCCGCCTACAAATACGAAGTGCATTATGCTTCGGCACAGGACGCACGGGAACTGGAGGAATTCCAGCAAAGCATTGATGAAATGGCACACGACAACGAAACAATCGGAGAAAATGCTGCTGATACCGCTTCAGAATCTGCGCCGGAAACCGCTCCTGAACCCCTTTCTGACAGCAAACCAGAATCAAAATGAAAATGGAAAAGCTGCGGCAAAGCTTCGGGCATACGTTCCCTTTCCGCAGTTTGTAATAAGACCGGATGGCTGGTGATTCATCATCGGCGGTCCGGTCTTTCGTTGTGCGCTTCCGCTGACTGTTAGTATGTTTTGCATAAAAAAATCGAATTTGAAAAAAAATTGTTGTAATCGTGTGTGAAAGTGTGATAGAATATAGAAGGCAATGAGCAATCGGAGATAGGGGGGCAGAGATTGCATATGTTCAAAAAAATTTTCAGTGTTTTTATAGCGATAGCAGCGTTGACAGGAGGAATGATAATGGTAAATGCGGAGAAAGCAACAACTCAGCCGGCAACGGTAACTTTAGCGCATGAATTAGATGCACAGGCATATAACGGAAATGATCTGGGGGCGGTTTATACACCTGCAGCAACAACTTTCAAGGTCTGGGCACCTACCGCTTCAAGGGTGGCTGTCAAACTCTACTCAACGGGCAGTTCCAAAGAGGCGGGCGCACAGAATCTCTCGACTGTTCCTATGACAAAGGGGGCTGACGGCGTATGGAGCACTGTCATCAGCGGCGATCAGAAAAATCGTTATTATACCTATCAGGTGACGGTAAACGGCATTACCCGTGAAACGGCGGATATTTATGCAAAGGCTGCCGGCGTTAACGGCGACCGCAGCATGGTGGTTGACCTGAAAGCGACTGATCCCGCAGGCTGGGACAAGGACGAACATATTCTTTATGATGACCCGACAGATGCTGTTGTGTGGGAAGTGCATATCAAGGACTTTTCCAACAGCGAGGTGTCAGGCGTATCAGTAAAATACAAGGGAAAGTATCTTGCCTTTACGGAAAACGGTACAACATTGAATGACGAGGGAACTTATTCCACTTGTATCGACTATCTGAAAAAACTGGGCGTTACCCATGTGCAGCTTCTGCCCGTCTATGACTATGCAACAGTAGACGAGTCCGATACGGATTCCGATGAATTCAACTGGGGCTATGACCCGAAAAACTACAATGTTCCGGAAGGTTCCTACTCTACTGATCCGTTTGACGGCAATGTGCGCATCAGAGAGTTCAAACAGATGGTACAGGCACTGCACAAGGCGGGTATCGGTGTCATCATGGACGTTGTATTCAACCATACGTTTACAGCGGACGGCGGCTGGTTTGAAATGACCGTTCCGGGCTACTACTACCGTCTGAAACCGGACGGAACGCTGAGTGACGGTTCGGGCTGCGGCAACGAAACCGCCAG
>CADCQO010000186.1 GCA_902803585.1 uncultured Ruminococcus sp. | reverse complement strand
ATTGAATGTCGAAAATGGACACGAGGAACAAGGAATGGAACATAAAAGTTGTTTTTATAACTTTTTATAAGTTTTCAGTAACGGATAAGGAATATGAATATTTATGGATATATTGCGGTCGGTTATCTGATAGTGATCAATATTATTGCTGTCGCTCTGACAGTTTATGATAAGAATGCGCCCAAAATGCACCTTCGCCGTATCCGTGAAAGAACACTCATGGTACTGGCAGCATTGAGCGGCTGCGTGATGATGTATGCCACAATGAAAATCATTCGTCACAAGACCCTGCACCCCAAATTCATGATAGGGATACCTGTTATTTTCGGCATAGAGTGCGCGGCAGCACTTTATATTTTTTTATGTACACCAATATTCAAATGAATCACAGGGAGGTTACTCACAATGGAAAACATCAGTAAGGAAACAATCGAAAAAACGATGGCGGCACTTCGTAAGAATCAGATGCAGGCGTTTTATTGTGAAACAAAAGAGGAAGTAAAGGCAAAGGTTGCTGAATTGCTCCAGAAAGGCGATACCGTTACGCATGGCGGCTCGGTAACGCTGGCAGAATGCGATATTCCTTCTCTGCTCCGCAGCGGAGATTATACCTATCTTGACCGCTCACAGGAAGGGCTGACGAGAGAACAGGTGCAGGAAATCTACCGCAAAGCATTTTTCAGCGATGTCTATCTGATGAGTTCCAATGCTGTTACAACAGACGGCAAACTGTTTAACGTAGACGGCAACGCAAACCGTGTAGCAGCTTTGATGTATGGCCCCAAAAGCGTTATTGTGGTAGTAGGCATCAATAAGATTGTCGAAAATCTGGATCAGGCCTTTGACCGTCTGAGAACCATCGCCGCACCGCTGAATACAAAGCGTCTGCAGTGCAATACTTACTGTGAAAAGACAGGCAGGTGTATTTCGCTCAATAACGAAAACAGCGAGCTGGGTGACGGCTGTTTCAGCGAAAAGCGTATTTGCTGCAGCTATGCTGTCTGTTCCTTCCAGCGTGTCAAAGATCGTATCAAAGTTATTTTAGTCGGTGAACCTTTGGGCTATTGACAGGAGGGAAAAACGATGGCAACACCCCATATTGAAGCAGAAAAAGGTGATTTTGCCCGTACTGTTCTGATGCCTGGCGACTCGCTGAGGGCAAAGTTCATTGCAGAAAACTATCTCGGTGATGCCCGTCAGGTCAACGGCGTAAGAGGAATGCTTGGTTATACGGGACTTTACAAAGGCGAAAAAGTGTCTGTTATGGCAAGCGGTATGGGTGTACCGTCCATCGGAATTTATTCCTATGAACTGTTCCGTTTTTACGATGTAGAAAATATTGTCCGTATCGGTACGGCGGGAGCAGTTGATGAAAGACTTTCCGTAGGAGATGTGGTGATAGCAATGTCAGCCGCCACCAACTCCAACTATGCCGCACAGTACCGTTTACCCGGCACACCTGCACCGACAGCAGATTTTTCCCTGCTGATGACGGCTTATCAGGCGGCAGAATTGCTTGGAAAACGGGTATATGTCGGTTCTGTACTGACAAGCGACACCTTTTATGATGACGCTGACAGCCTGAGGGAATGGCAGAAAATCGGTATTTTAGCGATAGAAATGGAATGTGCGGCGCTCTATCTGAATGCTGCCAGACTGGGTAAAAAGGCACTGACCATTTGTACCATTTCGGATTGTCCCTTTACTGGTGAAAGTGCTTCTTCTGAAACCCGCCAGACCGCCTTTCGTGATATGATGCAGATAGGACTGGACATGGCAGCAGGTGTCTGAAACCGCATACAGCCGGTTGCAGTGAGCTTTTTTCGGCTTTTCTGACTTTCTTTATGCTGAAACAGGGGCAGCGGTACTCCGTTGTCTGAAGTACTGCCCCCTGTATTCACAGCGGATTGCTGCTGATGTCGTCTGAATGCCGTTTCTCCACTTTAAAATTTTCAGTTGCTTCGTGATTTTGTATAAAGAGAGTGCGTTTTTCTTGTCTGAAAAGTGTACAATGTTGGTATTATAACGAAAAATCTTATGGTATAGGACAAATATCAGGTGATAATTGGCAAAAATGCGGGAGGCTTTTGGCAGAATGCACAAGATTGCCACAAAAAAATCAGGTGACATTTCAGGAGAATTGTGGTATAATGGCAGGGACATTTTTACGGAAACTTTGAACTGTTACATTGTTGGAATGTTATAATATTGCTGAGCAGGCCGAAAATCCAACAAGCAGAGTTTCCAACGTATCAGGTTTGCGAAAAAAGGCAGAATACCTGTCGATGCAGAATATTTCAATCCGGAAGTGACCTTTGTCGATTTTGGCAGAAATTGAAGTTTCTGAAAATACCAGTCAGATCTCGAATGACGGTGTCGGCATAGACATAGGCATCAAAACGCTTGTGGTGTGTTCAGATGCACAAGAGAATATCAACCGGACGAAAACTGTCCGGCAGCTGAAAAAGAAACAGCGCAGATTGCAGCGCGGAATCAGCAGAAAATACTGCAAAAACAAGAAAGGAGTAGTTACCGGAAAACACGCAATATTATAAAAAGTGACAGACAGCTTCTGAAAGTAACTCGACTGTTGGCAAGCGTCAATCTGATGAGATACTGTGAATTGACAGCATAGCTCAAACCAGTGTCGTTGATGTGTACCTTACGCCTTTGGAGTGTCACATCAGACATGAGCAGATGGATTGTCGAAAATGGACACGAGGAACAAAAAAGTTGTTTTATCACTTTTTGTAAGTTTTCAGTAACGGTATTTCGTTGTGGAAAATAACGTATATTTATATACAGGAAGTCCTATTTGTCCTAAGTTTACGCTGAATATCGGCGGCAGAGAATTGGTCAGCGGCACGGATTACGATGTGGAAATCACAGATAATGTCCATGTCGGTACAGCGCATGTTATTATCAAGGGCAAAGGCAAGTTCAAAGGAGTTATTGAACGCACATTTGAAATCAAGCCCGTTCCTGCACGCTCTTTGTCCTTCTTTGCTGACAGTACGGAATTTGATTATACAGGTGAACCCTGTGTGATGAAATTGGCTGTCAGATTCGGTGACATCACGCTGACGGAAAATGAAGATTATACCGTAGAGTATGTGGATAACATCGAACCCGGTACCGGCAGTGCGGTGCTGCGTTTTTCCGGTGACTATGAGGGTATGATGACCGTTCCTTTTGCAATCTTCCGCCCTGAACCGGAAGAAACGAACATAGAAGAAGATGAGGAAGAGCCGGAGCAGTCTGAAGATATTCCCAAACTGGTCAGTGTGTCGGAAATTTCTGCTGATGCTGTCCGTCTGGGTGAGTCTGTACAGGTGCAGATACGGGCGGAGGGCGGTGTTGCTCCCTATACCTATGCTGTATTTCTGACAAAGATAAAAGCCCAGAACTGGCTGACAGTGCAGGATTACAGTGAGGAAACCTCTGTTTCTGTTACACCCGCAAGGGCAACACGCTATCTTCTCCTTGTAAAAGTCAAGGACAGCCGGGATATTATTGCGAAGCAATATTTCAAAATCTCTGTCAGCGAACAGTGATGTACAAAAAACAGGTCTTTCAGCTCTGCGGTTCAAAAAAAATTACCTCAACTTTGCATTCTGATGCAGAAACTCTGAAAAAAAGTGTTGCTTTTTTGAATTCTTTATAGTATAATAGGGTTGCTGATGTTACAAGACAGATTCATACCTTTGGATATACGGGCGGGCAGGCGCTGTACGACAGAACAGCGTGAACCATGTCAGGCGGGGAACCGAGCAGCATTAAGCGTCTCGTGCTGTGCGATACAGTCAGTCTGTTCGTTCGTATATCCAAGGGTATGAGTAACCGTTCCGGCGGGCTGTCTTGATTTTTTTACCTGTTTTATCCGTTTGCACAATTTTATGAGGGAGCGTGAGAAGAATGTATAGAGTTTTATACAGAAAATACCGCCCTCGGGTCTTTGCAGATGTGATCGGTCAGCCACAGGTTACAACAACGCTTAAAAATGAGCTGCAGTCTGACAGGATTGCTCACGCCTATCTGTTTACCGGATGCCGCGGTACAGGCAAAACAACCTGTTCCAAGATACTCGCAAAGGCGGTTAACTGCCTGTCACCTGTTGACGGTGACCCCTGCGGCAAATGTGCCGTCTGTAAAGGAATTGATGACGGCAGTATAATGGATGTCGTGGAAATTGATGCCGCCAGCAACAACGGCGTTGAT
>CADCQO010000185.1 GCA_902803585.1 uncultured Ruminococcus sp. | reverse complement strand
TCTGAACGGCCTCAAAGGTGCTTGTGTCGTTGTAGGTGTTGGCCACCGCACTTTCTAAAACAGCTTTCATTTCGTCAGTGACAGTGTAATAAGCCTGATGGGAAAAAGTCCATGCACCTGCCCCCGTCCGCACCGTAACAGACACGCAGATGGGGGCGGTTTTCAATCTGTTCAATAGTACAAACTGCAAGCAATATTTTTGTTTATTTCTACAAAAATGAAATAATAAACGATTTTTGATTATTTTGGGGGGACATCAGTTGGACGAAATATGTTATAATATAAAATTGGATTTGTATGACTGTATGTTTTCTTATGCCGTTCAGACATTCTGTTTTTTCCGGAATTAGTGTAATCCCGGAAAACAGACTGTTAATGACATCGCTGACTCTCATACTATCTGAAAAAACAACAAACTGTTGAGCCCGATAAATACGGGCAGAAAGGAAGTTTATGATGACGATTGAAGAAAGAATCAAAAATGACCCCGCCGGATTCCAGTCGCTAATGGAGGCCAAAACAGCAGATATCAAAGCAGCTCTTGACGAGCTTTCCGCAAGGCTTGATGTGATTATCGGCAGTGCCATAAAAGAATACTGTGAGAGCGAACAGGTCGAAGCCGATATGGATCATGTTTCTGACTACAAAGCCATGAACAAAATCATTACCGGACAGCTCGATGTGATAATTGCCGATCATATCAAGGAAAAGAGAAAGGATATCTGATCTGCGGCGGATTCTTCCGGAAGCACCTTTCTGAAACATAACAGGAAAAAGTCCGCTCTCAAAGCAGACGGAATGTGTGGAGAAAAATAATATGGATCATAGACAATCAATAAAACTGAAAAGCGTCCGTAACGCCCGTGAGCTTGGCGGCTACCCTTCGTCTGACGGGAGAACAGTAAAAAGCGGCGTTTTGCTCAGAACCGCAAAGCTGGATGAGATAACCTCTGAGGATATACAGATACTCAAGGAGCATTACCGTGTGGAAACTATCATTGACTTCCGTATGGCGATGGAGATGGCCAATGAGGACCCTGTCATTGGAGATGTCTATTATGCTCATCTTGACGTAATCGACACGGCCGCATTTTCCTCTCAAAACACAGCAAGTATTGATATAAAAAAGCTGACCATTTTTCAGATGGTAACCCTTGCAGAAATGGCCGGTATGCTGGACGAGAAAATGTATATCGGATTTCTCTCTTCCGATATGGGCAAAAAGGCTTACGAACAGTTTTTCCGCATCCTGTTGGAAGCCTCCCCGGACAGAGCGGTGCTGTGGCACTGCACAAGCGGAAAGGACAGAACAGGATTGGCGGCTATGCTGCTTCTTTCGGCTTTGGGGGTCGATGAAACCGTCATCATGGAGGATTATCTGCTGACAAACGAGTATCATGCAGACAAGATTGAAAGCACAAAGCGGTTCATGTTGTCAAACGGACTTGACGACACCTATGCAGAAAAGGCTGCTTTGGTATATGATAAGGTCGATGAGCGATTTATGCAGGCTGCTATCGCTTATCTTAAGGATACCTACGGTTCTGTTGTGGGGTATATCCGTGACGGTCTGCACATTACTCAGGACGAGATCAATAGACTGAAGGAAAAATATCTCGTCTGATATTTTTATCAAGTAAAGTGAAAACGAAAACGTCGAAAAAGCCGACAAGATGCGCACCAACTGCGAAGAAAACGGATACACCGCCGTTTCTATGAAAAACGACTGGACAACCATTGACGGCGAGAACGTAACAAGGAAATGATTGCCTGAAATGCTGGATAGTCCGGTTGTTCGAAAAGAAATAATTTCAGATGATGGAAAGAGGAAAAGAAAATGGAAATAACAACAGGCGACCGATTGCATTTCGGCGCATTTGCACTGGGACTTGAATATACCGTGCGTTTTGGACTGAAGCTGACTGATGAGGTAAACGGAGAGATGCTTATGCAGGCAGTTGAAAAGACACAGCTCCGTTATCCGTATCTGTGTGTGACTCTGCACAAAAACGAGAACGATTACTATTATGAGAATAATCCTCGTCCTGTCGTGCTTCATCACACCGATGACAGGATCAGTCTGAATACCGAGGAATCAAATTATCATATATGGAGTGTCAGCTATAACGAGGATCGTATCTATCTGGATATTTCACATCTTATTACGGACGGTACG
>CADCQO010000184.1 GCA_902803585.1 uncultured Ruminococcus sp. | reverse complement strand
TTGTCAAGTCACAGCCCGTTGTCTTTGACGAAAACACCGAAAAGGACAGCTATGCTGCGGCAAGCTACCGCGAAGCGTTCTTTCTGCCGCAGGATATCGAAGTATCTGAACCGCTCCGGTGCCGATACGATATTTCTGATGAACTGATCGATCTGGACGATTCTTCCGCCAACGCTATCTATTGTATTCTGGAATCCACCGATGATGCCGCAGGACTGGCAGATAATGCGGATATGTCCTATCTGCCCTTTGTCATCTTCACCAACGATGCGACAACCCTTGAAGCCGCTCTCCGCTACTATCAGGGACGACTGCTCGTTGATGCAAGATGTGATATAGAAGAAAAAACTTTTCACAGTCTGATTCAGAAATACGGCGCTATCCTGTACTGACTGCGGACTGCACCAACAAAAGCAAAGGAGTGTTCCATATGTCTACAAAAAGCAAACCATTTTTTATAGCTTCTCTGGTATTCGGCGGTATCGGTCTGACGATACTGGTCGTTGCGGTTATTTCGTTTTTCTGCGGCGATAACGTGATTTCCGGCGCTATCGGCGGTCTGATGCACCTCAATACCGCCTCTTTCAATGACTCCACAATGGCGCAGATCGCTGTTGTATTCTTCATTCCGACATTTATCTTTGCTTTCCGCTTCTTTGTCGATAACGAACCTTCCCCTGCCGGCACAAAGACAGCTCCCACTATAAACGCTGTGACCGAAACAAATGATGCTCCCGTTGCAGACGCTGTGACCGAAACGAATGATGCTCCCGTTGCAGACGCTGTAACCGAAACAAATGATGCTCCCGACACCAACAGCGGCACTGATGCGGATAACATCACAGATATCACGAAGAATACAGAAATCAGCATTTCTATGGACGGAGATACTGACAAAGACAGTGCTGAAAATCCTGACAAGCCCGAAGAAAATTAAGTTTGACAAAGCCCGAAAAGCGATTTCCTGTCAGTCTGAAAATTACTTTCCGGCAATCTTGAAAATTAGCTTGTGGAAATGCCCGCATTGTGGTATAATATATCAGTTGTACTGGTTATATCAGAACTTTAGTCATAAAAGGAGCTTGAAATACCATGAAACTGGGAATTGTCGGATTGCCGAATGTCGGAAAAAGTACGCTGTTCAATGCGATTACAAACGCTGGCGCACAGAGTGCCAACTATCCGTTCTGTACCATTGAGCCGAATGTCGGTGTCGTTGCTGTACCGGATAAGCGTTTGGATAAGCTGGCGGAAATGTATGAACCGGAAAAGTTCACGCCCGCTACTATCGAGTTTGTTGATATTGCAGGACTGGTCAAGGGTGCTTCTCAGGGTGAAGGTCTGGGAAATAAATTTCTGGCAAATATCCGCGAAGTCGATGCGATCGTCCACGTTGTACGCTGTTTTGAAAATGATGATATCGTCCATGTAGAAGGCAGTATCGACCCGAAAAGAGATATTGAAACCATCAACTATGAGCTGATTCTGTCTGATATCGAGATTCTCGACAGACGCATTGACAAGACAATGAAACTGCTCAAGGGTGACCGCAAATATCAGGCAGAGCTGGACTTCTTCCAGAGAGTAAAGGCTGTGCTGAACGAAGGCAGGGCCGCCCGCTCCGTAGAATGTACGCCTGAAGAAGCAGAACTGCTTTCTACCGTTTCCCTGCTGACCAACAAGCCCATCATCTATGCGGCAAACCTCAGCGACACTGATTTTCAGGACGGCAGTGCAGATGCTAACCCGTATTTTGCAGTCGTCAGGAAAATTGCAGACGAAGAACACGCCGGTGTACTTCCCATCTGTGCAGAAATCGAGGCAGAAATGGCAGGCATGGAACCTGAAGAAAAGGAACTGTTCCTCTCTGAAATGGGTCTGGAGCAGTCAGGCCTTGACCGGCTGATTACCGCTTGTTACGATTTGCTGGGACTGATTTCTTACCTCACCGCAGGCAAGCCCGAAGTAAGGGCATGGACCATCAAAAAAGGCACAAAGGCACCGCAGGCGGCAGGCAAGATTCATACAGACTTTGAAAGAGGCTTTATCCGTGCGGAAGTTGTCGCCTTTGATGACCTTGTGAGCTGTGGTTCTATGACCGCCGCCAAAGAAAAGGGTCTTGTCCGCTCCGAAGGCAAGGAATACGTCATGAAAGACGGCGATATCGTTCTTTTCCGCTTTAACGTCTGATACACAGATTTTCCCCGAAAACATACTGACCGAACCAATGATGGCAGAACATCAGAGGTTCGGTCTTTTTATTTGCGCTTTCAGCAGACAATATGGTAATAGTGTGACAGGATTTCTTGGTAGTCTGCGCCCTGTTTTGCCATTTCATTCGCACCGTACTGGCTCATGCCGACACCGTGCCCATACCCCAGAACCGTCAGTGTCAGACTGTCCCCCTTGTCTGCGATGGTGAAATTGGCACTCCGAAGCCCCAAAAGCTCCCGCAGTTGATTCCCCGTAAAAGTGCGGTTTCCTATGCGTACTGACAGCACTGTGCCCGATTTTGTCCGCTCTGCCGTTCCGATGCGCTGTTCTGACGGCTCTCCCAGAGAAAAGTTCCCGTCCTCTGCACACAATGCCTTTGTGAATTCCTCACTGCTCAGCGTCACCTCAGAACGATAGGACGGAGAAGTTTTGTCAAAGGGACTTGCTGCCGGACGCAGATAAGGACTTTCAAAGCCGAAAATGTTCTTTGCGTCCTCCGTGACACCCGCTGACAGCGCAAAATACGCCACATCTATGAACGTGCCGTCCGTATCATACAGCCTTTCGCCAAAGCATTCATCTACCGCTTCATGCAGTGCCTGACTGCTCTTTTCGTAAAGACTGCCCCATTTTTCTTTGAGGGCTTCCTCGCTGAAATAATACTGGTGCTGTGACAGATCCGCCGCAAAATCCGCCCCCTTCAGACTGCTGTCGGGATTTTCCCTCTGCTGTTTGCGCAGACGGCTGAAATGCGTGTAACAGGCGGTACACTGGGCTTTCAGCGCTTCTTTTTCATAGCTCGGCGGCATTTCATAAGCGACTGCACCATAACAGAATTCCCTGTCGCTGACCGTTGCCACCTCGCCGGTACTGGTGTCAAGTATCCGGAAACTGCCGTCTGTTTCCTCCTGCCTTCTGCAAAGGTTCGGGGGCTGTTCCTGTGAAGTTTCTGACGATGCTGACGGCTGTGTCTGTGAAGTTTCTGATGATGCTGACGGCTGTGTCTGTGAAGCTTCTGACGATGCTGACGGCTGTTCCTGTGACTTTTCCGCCGGCACCGGTGATTCCTCCGCTGTTTCCGTCTGCACCGGCACCGAAAACACATTTTCTCTTGCTGACAAAAACGGCAGCACCCCCATCAATACAAAGCTCACAATTCCCGCTATCAGTGTCCGCTTCATTTCCGTCCTCCTTTGTGTGAAAGCTGTCCGAAAAAACTTTCCGGATATCTGCCGTTCTTTTGCCGTACTTATACATATTCGTCCGGACGGTCAAAAATGCACATACTTTCCCACAAAAAAAACAGAGCAGCCATCTCCCGTAACAGGAAACAGCCGCTCTGCTGAATGTTTGACAGCTAAGCGTCAGACGCTATTAGCCCAGTTCTGCGAAATACTTAATGGTTCTGACCATCTGGCTGGTGTAGCTGTTCTCGTTGTCGTACCAGGAAACAACCTGTACTTCATAGAGATCATCAGCGATCTTAGCAACCATTGTCTGTGTAGCATCGAAGAGAGAACCGAATCTCATGCCGATAACGTCAGAAGAAACGATAGGATCCTCGTTGTAGCCGAAGGAAGCAGAAGCAGCAGCCTTCATAGCAGCGTTGATGCCTTCCTTAGTAACATCTGTGCCCTTAACAACAGCGGTGAGGATAGTGGTGGAACCTGTCGGAACCGGTACACGCTGTGCAGAACCGAT
>CADCQO010000183.1 GCA_902803585.1 uncultured Ruminococcus sp. | reverse complement strand
AGGATTGTACCGAGGTTAGAGGGGTCTTGTATATTTTCCAGAGCAGCATAACGTCCCTGTTTATTTATTGTACACAAATTGTGATGTTTGTCAAGAGCGGTAAAAACACAAAGAAATCCCTGCGGAGAGGCTGTGTCCGCCATTTTCTTGAATACACTTTCACTGACCGCTTCCGCCCTCTTGGCTGCCCTGCGTACGGTTTCAAATTCCTCTGCATACTTTTTCTGCGCTGTTTCCGTGTAAAGAAAACACACAATTTCCGCCCCCGACAAAGCACCGTCCACGCACAGACGTACACCTTCCGCTGCAAACCGTCCGCTTTCCCTCCTGTATTTTGCACTCCCCATCAGTTTTACAACATTTTTCACCAGCTCGTTATCCTTTGCCGTAATCATTCCCGCACCACCCTTTCTGAGTTGAAAACAGAAAATTTCTGTCTGCTATTCCTTGTCAGCCAACAGCTTTGTGATTTTTTCCCTGAGTGTCAGTGCTGTATCGGAAATTGTCATGTTGGCCGCCGGCAATATAATATCCGCCCACTTTTCATACAGGGGCTGTCTTTCATTGTACAGATCCAAAAGCGTCTGTCCTTTATGTATCGCAACGCCCCGTTTTGTCAGGTCGCCCAGACGCATAGAAACTTCTTCATACGGCAGAGAAATATAAACGACTATTCCGATCTCCTGATAATGACGCATCGCCTGTTCACCGTATACCGCACTGCCTCCCGTAGCAATGACCGTTTTGTTCGGTGACAGTTCCGCGTTGATACGGTTCTCTATCTCCAGAAACCGTTCCAGCCCTTCGTCACGGATAATTTCTGACAACAGCCGGTCTTCCTTCTCCTGTATGACCAGATCAGCGTCCATAAAGCGGTAGCCCAGCGTTTTTGCAAGCACAACGCCTACTGTACTTTTGCCGCAGCCCGGCATTCCTATCAGGATCACATTTTTTCCTTTCATCGTTGATCTCCTTTCCCTCAATGAAAATGCACCCAAGAGAGAAACCCCCTCTTAGGTGCAAAACAGAACATATTAAGCAAGTGCAGCCTTTGCCTTCTCTACCAGAGCGGTGAATGCCTGTGCATCTGCAATAGCGATTTCGGAAAGCATCTTTCTGTTCAGTGTAATGCCTGCCTTCTTCAGACCGTTCATAAAGGTAGAATAATTTACGCCGTTAGCCTTGCAGCCGGAAGAAATACGGGTGATCCACAGTCTTCTGAAATCTCTCTTCTTCTGCTTACGGCCGATATAGGCATAGTTGCCGCTCTTCATAACGGCTTCTTTCGCCATCTTAAAATGCTTGCTCTTAGCGCCCCAATAGCCCTTAGCCAGCTTCAAAATCTTTTTTCTTCTTTTGCGTGTTGCCAACGCACCCTTTACTCTTGCCATTTTCTATACCTCCGATAATAACATTAGTCTACATTCATACAAGGGTCAGCGATTATTTATAAGGAATCAGCTGCTTAATGGCTGCTACATTTGTCTTATCGGCAGCAACTGTCTTTCTCAGTCCTCTTTTACGCTTTGTTGTCTTCTTATTCAGGATATGTGACTTGTTAGCGTGTGCACGAATTACTTTACCATTCTTAGAAAGCTTAAAACGCTTCTTTGCTCCGCTGTGTGTTTTGATCTTGGGCATACCAAGTTCCTCCTTATTTTTGGATTATTTATTTGATTTCGGTGCGAGGAACATTATCATACTGCGTCCCTCCAGCTTAGCAGGCTTTTCTACATTCGCAAATTCCTGACAAGCCTCCGCAAACCTCGTCATGATGTCGGTACCCAGTTCGGGGTGTCCCAATTCTCTTCCACGAAACCGGATCGTCACCTTCACCTTATCGCCGCTCTTGATGAACTTCTGTGTGTGGTTGAGCTTGGTATTGAAATCGTGCGTATCAATATTCAGCGAAAGTCTGACTTCTTTGATATCGACAACATGCTGATTTTTCCTTGCTTCCTTTTCACGCTTGGCCTGTTCAAAGCGATACTTGCCATAGTCCATGATCTTGCATACCGGCGGCTGTGCCTGCGGTGCAATTTTTACCAGATCAAGGCTTTTTTCCATCGCCATCTCAAGTGCTCGTGCTGCCGGCATAATACCGAGCTGTCCGCCCTGAGCGTCAATGACCCTGACTTCCTTATCACGAATTTCCTCATTTATCTGAAGTTCCTGCTT
>CADCQO010000182.1 GCA_902803585.1 uncultured Ruminococcus sp. | reverse complement strand
GAATAGAGTAATAAAATATAAGTTAAAGTACTATGAACAACTATAGTTTGACTTGCTATGTTCATCAATTCGTGGTATTGTTGCTTGACGAAAGGAGGCATGATAACTCATGCAAAAGCAACTTCTAACGAACGGAAACGTATTTAAGCGCACCGATGGCAGATGGTGCGGAGTGGTGTGGTATCGAAATGCGCGCTTTGTTCCTTGACAATCTGCGTAGAAATACGCAATAAAACAAGGTGGATTCTTGTGAATCCGAACTCTATGCTTGATTTGACAGGTGAAATTCCTGTCTGACCCGGTGTGACGGGTTACAAATACTCTAATGCTCCGACGTGCGCCCATAGTGTCATTTGGGACGTGCGAAGCTCGGTGAAGAGCGGAGGTATGGTCTGAGACGGTCATATTCCGCTGGAGGCTATAAATCGGTCATGTCCAGTATGTTTTGTTGCAACCGACAAATGTCCTGAGTGTACGGCTCGTAATACCAAGGATGATAATACAGCCATCCGCCTCCATGAGGGGTGCTGCCGCCGTTAATATTTATTGCGGTAGAAAACGGCAGAAAACCTATTAAGGTCGAATGTCTTTGGCAAAGAATCACACTAGTCGAAGATGGCAGCCGGGTTACAGGGACGGGCTAAAACCGAAATGAAAAGCTAAAGCATAGGGAACAAAGGAACCGTGGACGGCACTTCAAGCTGTTTGAAGTAAGTGAAGTGACACCTTCGCCGCGCGGGTAGGAAATGACCCGCAAATTCACGGGGCAGCAGCCCATAGTAGCAATGAAGCCTCTGTAACGGAGGCGGAGCGAAGGGGCATAGTCAATACAGATTGTAGGTGAACAGAATGTCGAGGAAGCCGTAGGCATACCTGACTAAAACCGGAAACACCATTCCCGAAAAGGAGGCGGTGCGGATGGCACAACAATTCGACTACCCAAAAACCGAAACCGAACTACGCGAAATTCAGGACAAACTCTATCAGCAGAGCAAGGAAATATACGATGCCGGAGGTCGTCCGGCATGGAATGGTCTGCTGGAAATCATGTCAGCCGAAGCAACTATCATCACGGCGGTACACAACATCAAAAGCAATCACGGCAGCGATACGCCCGGAGTGGACGGAAAACGAATGCGAAAGGACTACTTGCAACGACCGTTTCACGTCATAGTAAGAGAAATTCAAAGCGCGTTCCGTCACTTCAAGGCTGAAAGAATCCGCAGGGTGTATATAGACAAACCCGGCAAAGCGGAAAAGCGACCACTCGGAATCCCGACAATACGCGACCGTATTGTACAGGAGTGCATGAGAATTGTACTGGAACCTATCTGTGAAGCGCAATTCTTCGAGCATTCCTACGGTTTTCGCCCTATGCGGGATACGGCAATGGCACTGGAACGCATAAACTTTCTGACACACTGCACAGGCTATCGCTGGGTAATTGAGGGCGATATCAGCAAATGCTTTGACCGCATTGACCACAGTATTCTGATAAAACGTCTGTATCATATAGGCGTTAAGGACAGACGAGTGCTGCAAATCATCAAGGCTATGCTGAAAGCGGGAGTCATGGACGTTTGTGCGGTAAATGAGGACGGCACGCCGCAGGGCGGGCTTATCAGTCCCCTTCTGGCGAATGTCTATCTTGACATCATGGACAAATGGGTAACGGCGCAATGGGAAAACAAACGTACCCGCCTCACCTACGCACGCTCTGATACCAAGAAAAAAGGACTTCGCAGAACAAATCTGATACCGTACTATCTGGTACGCTACGCCGACGATTTTGTTATCCTGACAGATACCCGCTCTCATGCCGCAGAGATGAAATCGCGATTACAGATATTCCTGCAATCAAAAATGAAGCTGACATTATCCACAGAGAAAACGCTGATAACAGACGTCCGAAAGAAGTATATCAAATTCTTGGGATATGAATTCAAAAATGTCCGTGGAAAGGCACAAAAAGGTTATATTGTCAGAACCATACCGGACAGAAAGAGGCTCAAGCGCAAAGTCGATGAAATCATACAAGATATCAGAAAGATTCCGGAGGATTACAGCCGCGAAAAACTGATTGACGCGATTAATAAAATCAACAGCAAAATCAGGGGAGTGATCCAGTACTATCAATGCTGTACATGGGTGAATATTGCCATGAAAAAATACAACCGTAAACTGGAATGGACGGCAATGCGCCGCCTGAAGCAGTACAAGGGCAAATGGATTCCGGCAAACCAGACACAAAATCTCCCCCGCATACATCAGGAACACAGGCAAAAACTTCCCTCCATAAAATACCGCGATATCTACATCGGCATAACCGCGCTCACCTTTTGCAAGTGGCAGCAAACACCATATAAAAACCAAGCGGAAACGCCATATACAGAAAACGGCAGACAGCTATATTTCAAACGCACCAAGAAGAAACGGATGCAAGCAAGACTTGACGAAGTTTATTCAGAACGCATTTCAAATATCGCAGTCACCGGAAAATGGGGAAAAATCAACAACTTCGAGTTCTTCATGAACAGAGGCTATGCTTTGAACCGTGACCGCTTAAAATGCCGTGTCTGTGGAGGCTGGCTGATTAGCTGTACGCCATACGTCCACCGCGTCAACCCCAATCTTCCGCTGAACAAGGTGAACAGAGTCAACAATCTGATTTCGGTACATAAAAGATGCCTATGCGCCATCAACAATCCGAATATGGACATCAGCGAATTCTCCCCGAAAGCGCAGAAGAACATTATCGGCTACAGGGAAAAACTGGTTATTTCACATACACGCAACAATTAATCTGTACTGATGGAGCGCCGTGTGCGGTGAAAATCGCAAGCACGGTGCGAAGCGGGGGAAAATCCGCTCTGACTGCCGGACGTATTATCCCGGTAAAAGCAGCGGCTTACCTATCGCTATTCGCAAGGAGAACGCAAACGCAAGAGCTTCTCCGGCACGACCAAGCAGGAAGTCAGCCGGAAAATCAAGGACTACATTACAGCCTTTGAGGATGCAAATTCTGCGTCGCATGAATCAAAGAAAAGG
>CADCQO010000181.1 GCA_902803585.1 uncultured Ruminococcus sp. | reverse complement strand
TGAAGAATTGTGGAATCTTCTGGCGATAGAAGGTTCCCGTATGGGCGGTTATCCTTACTTCATTCAAAATCCGGTAGAGGTATTTGAATCCGGCGAGAAGGGTATCCTGCTGTTACAGCTGGATACGGACGATGAGGCTGGATTGATGTTTGGCGACTGTGGCAACTGTCAGTTCTTTATTGCAGAGCAAGACTTGAAAAACAAGGATTTTTCAGACGTATTTTTTGACTGGGCGTGTTGTTGAGGGTGGATGTTAAAAAAGGGGGATGTGCGATGCGAGAAGCACAATGGAAGGATTATGAATTGATTGACTGCTCGGAAGGGGAACGGCTGGAGCGCTGGAAGGATATCATCCTGATACGACCCGACCCGCAGATTATCTGGAAAACGCCGAAAAAGCATCCTTTATGGAAAAAAGCCCATGCCCGCTATCAGCGCAGCAGCAGCGGCGGCGGTCAGTGGCAGTATTATCAGAAGCTGCCCGAACAATGGACAATACAATATCAGGATATGACCTTTGGTATCAAGCCGATGGGTTTCAAACATACAGGTGTTTTTCCGGAGCAGGCGGTCAACTGGGATTTTGCCGCCGAAAAAATCCGTCAGGTGAAACGTCCCGTCAAGGTGCTGAACCTGTTCGCTTATACGGGTGCGGCAACATTAGCGTGTCTGAGAGCCGGAGCCGCCGTTACCCATGTAGATGCTTCCAAAGGTATGGTACAGTGGGCGAAGGAAAATGCTGCCCTGAGCAAACTTTCCGACCGTCCTGTACGCTGGCTGGTAGATGATTGTGTTAAGTTTGTGCAAAGAGAACAGCGGCGTGGCAACAAATACGACGGCATTATCATGGATCCTCCGTCTTATGGCAGAGGTCCCGGCGGCGAAGTCTGGCAGCTGGAGGAACAGCTGTTTCATCTGGTAGAGTTGTGTGTGCCTATTTTGTCAGATGATGCAGTCTTTTTTATTCTGAATTCATATACAACAGGGCTTTCTCCGTCCGTCATGGAATATCTGCTCGGTGTTATGCTGCAAAAGCGTTTCGGCGGTGTGACGTCAAGTGCAGAAATCGGACTGCATGTAACAGAAAGCGGACAGACGCTTCCCTGTGGCAGTACAGCTATCTGGGAACGTTCATCGGAGGGCTTGTGTTGAGTGCGTTTATTGAAGTAAAAGACCTTTTTTTTCGTTACGAAGAAGCAGAAAATACACCCTTTGCTTTAGATGGTGTAAACCTGACCATAGACAAAGGCAGTTTTGTAGCGATTGTCGGACATAACGGTTCGGGAAAATCAACTTTGGCAAAACATTTCAATTCGCTGTATCTCCCGACAACAGGTGATGTGCTGGTAGAAGGTATGAACACGAAAGACGATGAACATCTTTTTGATATCCGCAAAAGTGTCGGTCTGGTGCTTCAGAACCCCGACAATCAGATTGTAGCGGGAATAGTAGAGGAAGATGTTGCATTCGGCTGCGAAAATCTGGGAATTCCTCCCAAAGAGATTCGTCAGCGGGTAGATGAAGCTCTCAGAGCGGTCGATATGTATGAATACCGCAGGCATTCTCCGGACAAGCTTTCCGGCGGACAGAAACAGCGGATTGCGATAGCCGGTATCATTGCGATGGAACCGGTGTGCATTGTGCTGGACGAACCTACCGCGATGCTTGATCCGCAGGGACGTGATGAAGTTATTCAGACAATACAGAAGCTGAACCGTGAGAAAGGTATTACGATTATTCTGATTACACACTACATGGAGGAGGCTGTATTAGCGGACAGGGTAGTGATGATTGACAGCGGCAAGGTCTTTTTGGACGGAACGCCGAGAGAGGTTTTTGCCAATGTCGGACTGCTGAAACAGCACCGTCTGGACGTGCCGCAGGCAACAGAACTGAATGCTAAGCTGAGAAACTGCGGTTTTGACTTGCCGGAATGTGTGTTGGGGGAAGAGGAATGTGCAGAGGCTTTGTTCAGGCTGCTGAAGCCGGCAGGGAAGGAAGACATTCCGACGGAGGAGTAAACAAAATGGCGGTATTGAAGGTCGAAGGATTAAAACTGGTCTATGGTGCAGGGACGTCTTTTGAAAAAACAGCGCTGTCTGATGTCAGTTTTTCTGTCAATGAAGGAGAGTTTATCGGCATTATCGGTCATACTGGTTCGGGCAAGTCCACGCTGGTGCAGTTATTGAATGGTCTGCTGAAACCGACAGCAGGCACGGTTGAACTATACGGGAAAAATATCTGGAAGGAACCAAAAAAAATCCGTCAGGTGCGTTTCAAAGTAGGAATGGTGTTTCAGTATCCCGAATACCAGTTGTTTGAAGAAACGGTTTATAAGGATATCGCTTTCGGTCCCGCCAATATGGGACTTTTTGAAGAAGAGATTGACAAAAAGGTACGGGCGGCGGCGGAATTTGCAGGATTGAAAGAAGAACTGCTGGAGAAGTCCCCGTTTGACTTGTCAGGCGGTGAAAAACGAAGGGCGGCAATTGCGGGAGTAATGGCAATGGATCCCGATGTGCTGATTTTGGACGAACCCACCGCAGGGCTTGACCCGTTGGGACGGGACGCATTGTTATCACAGATTCAGTCTTACCACGAAGTCAGGAAGAACACCGTCATTCTGGTATCCCATAGCATGGAGGATATTGCAAGAATGGCTGACCGCGTTCTGGTAATGAATAAAGGAAAAAAGGAAATGTTTGATACGACAGAAAATATTTTTTCTCAGGGAAAGACGCTGGAAAAAATGGGACTGCGTGTACCGCAGATTACCAGAATTATGCTTCTTCTGAGAGAAAAAGGGATTCCTGTTGATACAGGCGTTCTGACAGTTGAACAGGGATTTCGGGAAATTATGCACCACATGGCGCTGCTGTCCTGATAAATCTGCTGTGAGGTCAGACGAAGTTTTTGGAAAAAGGATCGGAATTCGTCAGGGGAGGGAACTATGGTAAGAGATATTACGCTGGGACAGTTTTTGCCGGGACATTCGTTTATTCACAAAATGGACGCACGGGCAAAGATACTGCTTTTGATGGCGATAGTTGTGTTTATTTTTGTTGCCGGCAACTATGTATCTTTGCTGATGATGACGATAGTTTCCCTGCTGATTGTACTGATGACGAGAATAAAATTCAGAATGTACCTTAAAAGCATGAAGGTTATTTTGTTTGTCATTATTTTCACGGGACTTATCAATGTATTTTACGGCAGCGGAGAGGTCTTGTGGGAATGGCAGTTTATCAGAATCACATGGGGCGGCATACATAATGCAATATTTGTGATTATCCGTATCATAACGCTGGTTATGGTCAGTTCCGTGCTGACTTTCACCACTTCACCGAGTGATCTGACCGATGCTATTGAAAGGCTGTTGAAGCCGCTTAAAATTTTTCATGTCAAAGTGCATGAAATTGCGATGATGATGACAATTGCCCTGCGGTTTATTCCCGTTTTGCTGGAAGAAACGGATAAGATCATGAACGCACAGAAAGCAAGGGGAGCTGATATGGAAAGCGGCGGCATTATCAGACGTGTAAAGGCGTTGATGCCGGTGCTGATACCATTGTTTGTTTCTTCTTTCCGAAGAGCCAACGATCTGGCAATGGCGATGGAATGCCGGTGCTATAACGGCGGAAACGGACGTACCCGCATGAAGGTGCTGCATTTTTCTTGGAGAGATCTGGCGGCAGCAATATTTCTGCTGCTGACTTTTGCAGGAGTGATTGTATGCAATATTTTTGTTCCCGCTGTTATGTGACGGGGGGTGGAGTAGGAACATGAGAAATTTTTTGGTAACGATTATGTATGACGGACGCTCGTTTCACGGGTGGCAGGTACAGGATAATGCTGATTCTGTTCAGGAACAGTTTCAGAAAGCCCTGTATGAAGTTATCGGAGAACGGCCGGATATCAAAGGGTGCAGCCGGACAGACGCAGGTGTTCATGCCAATCAGTATTGTATCAGTTTTCATACGGCGCATACGATTCCTGCCGACCGTCTGCCGCTGGCACTGAACCGATTTTTGCCGGCGACGATAGCGGCACTCAGCGCCTGTGAGGTAGCGGAGGACTTTCACGCCCGCTATTCCTGCAAAGGCAAGGAGTATATTTACAAGATCAACAACGCCGCTGTGCGCAATCCGTTTTTAGAGGGTTATGCCCTGCATTACTGGCACAATCTTGATGAAACGGTTATGCACGAGGCGGCACAGCATTTTCTGGGCAGACATGATTTTACATCTTTCTGCACAGTAGACCCGCACAGAAAAAAAGGGGACTTTCATCGGACAGTGAGGAACATTGCCGTAGAGAGAAGCGGTGATATAGTAACCGTCACCATTGAAGCAGACGGATTTTTGTATAATATGGCGAGAATTATTGTGGGAACGCTTTTATCTGTGGCGCAGAAAAAAATTCGTCCTGATGACATTCCGGACATTATAGAGACACTTGACCGCAAGGCGGCAGGCCCTACAGCCCCTCCGCAGGGCTTGTATCTGAACCGTGTGTTTTACTGAACAGGCGGCATGAAAGGAAAAAGGAGTGAAAAACGAGTATGAAAACAAACAGGGGACGTTATCAGGGCGATGACAACAGGCAGAAAAAAAGCACGTCAAAACGACGCTACATGAGTTATGAAGATGTACCTCTGGAGGACTATCGGGACGAGGATCCGATGCCGACTAATCTTACGAAACGTTTTCTGAAAATGTTTTTTATTTTGTTTCTTGCGGTAGTTGCTGTTATGGCGGTGCTGAACTTAGAAAGGCTGACACCGGATAACATCGTGCATTGGTTCCAGTACGATCTGCTGGGTAAGACGGACGGAGACGGTTATCCAACCAATTTTTCTGGTTCAACGGTCAGCAGCGGAAATTTTGACCTTATCAGCGGCGTACCGGTTTACTGCAGTGACACAACTATCACCGTACTGAACAAGAATGCAGGTCTTTTTCAGGAAAACCAGCATTCCTACGCCTGTCCCGCCCTTAGTGTCAACGGGGGAAACGGTATTGTCTATAATATAGATGCGACAGGTTATACCATTTTTAAACGGGACAGCATTGTACACACCGGAGCTGTCAAGCAAAAAATCTTTGCGGCCGATATCGCTGACAATGGCGTCTATGCCATTCTGACAAAAGGCGAGGATTATTTGTCAAAACTGACTGTTTACAGGAGCGATCACCTCGAAAAATTCAAGTATTCCTTTGCGGATTATTATATGAATACGGTTTCTATCAACAGGGACGGTTCACGAGCTATTCTTTCGGGTGTTTCTGCCCGTAACGGCGGCCTGACTTCCGTTATTTATATTCTGGATTTTTCACAGGATAACTTTTTGCAGCGTTACGAAATGGATGATACCTTTGTTTATGATGTCAAATTTCTGGATAACGGCAGTGCCTTTGCAGTGGGCAGCGACCAGCTTTTCTATATCAATATCAATGACGGTTACAAAACCGATATCAGCTTTGAAACACGCTGTCTGACAGCATATGCGTTTAACCGCAGTCAGGGAGTGGTACTATCATTGTCGATGAATCCTGACGGCAGATCGTGTGATTTGTTATCCTTTGACCATAACGGACAGAAGGATTGTGAGATACACACGGAAGAAAAAGTGATTTCGCTGAGTATGCGTGATAATGATCGTGCCATTCTTTCCTCGGACAAGATTACCATTTACGAAAAAAACGGTAATATGGTAGGAACGGTCAAAACCGATACCGATGCCCGAAAGATTGTTTACTGTGACAAAAATACTTTGTATGTACTGGGAAAAAGCCGTATTTCTAAGCTCAGTACAGAAGAATAAGACGGCACTTTTCCGGCTGTGTTTTTCCGGTACAGAAATCGAAAAAAATTATCAGAAACTATTGACAAACAGGGGAAGCCTTATTATAATTAAGTATGGTTTGTTGAAAATGTTCTGTTGGGGTGATGACGGTGCTTCTTGATCTGAGGAGAGTTTTTTTAAATGAAAATACCGTCATGCGGCTTCGTACAGACGTTGCAGTGTCAGAAGCAGGCGCTGATGTTGCGTTTGAGGGTGAAACTGTTGCCGCCGATATTAAGGTGGAAAATCGTGCCGGTTTTGTAGAATTTACGGCTGATGTCAGTTTTATCTGCCGCTTTGACTGTGACAGATGTGCAAGTCCTGTCAGCAGAAATTTTCATTTCCAATTCCGTCATACTCTCGTACCGCAGCTTTCGGAGGAGAGCGGCGACGATTATATCGAAGCACCTGATTACAAGCTGGATACAGACACTCTGCTCAGAGATGATATTCTGCTGGCGCTTCCGTCAAAGCGCCTGTGTAAAGAATCCTGTAAGGGCTTGTGTCCTAAGTGCGGAAAAAACCTGAACGAGGGCTCGTGCGGCTGTGCTTTGCAGGAAGCCGACCCAAGACTGGCAGCACTCAAAAAACTGCTGGAACAGGAATGAATCTGAGAACCACATTATACAAGGAGGTCAATTATCATGGCAGTACCTAAGAGAAAAACTTCTAAGGCAAGAAGAGACAAAAGACGTTCCGCTGTATGGAAACTGGAAGCTCCGGCGCTTTCCAAGTGCCCCAACTGCGGCGAACTGAAGCTCGCTCACAGAGTGTGCGGCAACTGCGGTATGTACAACGGCAGAACGGTTATTGCAACAGAGGCTTAATTTGGTCTTCTAAGATTTCATATGAAAAAGGAGAAGGAGCGATCCTTCTCTTTTGTTTTTCGATGAGATAAAAAAGAATTGTGATAAGGAGGGAAATGTAATGGCTAAACCGGTAATAGCGATTGTGGGAAGACCGAATGTCGGAAAATCTACATTGTTCAATAAACTGGTAGGACAGAGAATTGCCATTGTAAACGATACACCCGGCGTAACCAGAGACAGAATCTTTGGCGAATGCGAATGGCGCGGAAGAAAAATTTCTCTGGTGGATACAGGCGGTATCGAACCATATTCTGATGACGTAATTCTGAAACAGATGCGCAGACAGGCACAGCTGGCCATCGATGCGGCTGATGTTATCATTCTGGTAACGGATCTCACAAGCGGCGTTGTCGCAACAGACCATGATGTGGCAATGATGCTGCAAAAAAGCCATCGTCCGGTGGTTTTGTGTGTGAATAAATGCGATAAGGTGGGAGAGCCGGATCCGGCTTTCTATGAGTTCTATAATCTTGGATTGGGCGACCCAATACAGGTATCTTCTGTTCATGGTCACGGCACAGGCGACCTGCTCGACGCAGTTTTTTCGTACCTGCCTGATCTGTCAGAGGAAGAGGAAGAGGACGATACGATCGGCGTAGCCATTATTGGCCGTCCGAATGCGGGAAAATCTTCGCTCGTCAACAAAATCACAGGTGAAGAACGCTGCATCGTTTCCAACATTGCAGGAACGACACGGGATAGTATCGACACAATTATTACCAATCAGTACGGCAGTTTTCGCCTGACAGATACAGCAGGTATCCGCCGTCACAGCCGGATAGAAGATGAAATCGAGAAGTATAGTATTATTCGTGCTAAAATGGCAGTGGAGCGCAGCGATGTGTGCCTGATTATGATTGATGCCACAGTGGGTTTTACAGAACAGGATTCCAAGATCGCAGGACTGGCTCATGAATCGGGCAAGGCATGTATCATTGTTGTCAATAAGTGGGACGCTGTTGAAAAGAACGATAAGACGATGAACGAGTACCGGAAGAAACTGGAAACGGATTTTTCTTTTATGTCCTATGCACCGATGGTCTTTATTTCCGCAAAAACAGGACAGCGGCTGGATCGTCTGTTTGAACTGATTATTACAGTGGTGAACTCGGCAGCAATGCGTATTTCTACGGGTACGCTGAACGATCTGTTGGCAGAGGCAACAGCAAGAGTACAGCCCCCCACCGATAAAGGACGCAGACTGAAAATACTCTATATGACACAGTCAGGTGTCAAGCCGCCGACATTTGTCTGCTTTGTCAACTCGGCGGAACTGTTTCATTTTTCCTATCAGCGTTATCTGGAGAACCGCATAC
>CADCQO010000180.1 GCA_902803585.1 uncultured Ruminococcus sp. | reverse complement strand
GCCTTCTCAGCCTTAGCGGGAGCAGCTTCTGTCTTTGTTTCAGCCTTCTCAGCCTTAGCGGGAGCAGCTTCTGTCTTTGTTTTAGCCTTCTCAGCCTTAGTGGGAGCGGTTTCTGTCTTTGTTTCAGCCTTCTCAGCCTTAGCGGGAGCAGCTTTCTTATCAGCTTTAGCAGCGGATTTCTTAGCGGCTGCTTTCTTCACATAGGTGCTCAGACCCTCACAGTCCTCCAGAAAAGGCTTGATTTTCTCATAGATTTTTTCTGTGCCGCCTTCACTGTCGCTTTCAATGTTCAGGGGCATAATAGGATCGTGTACACTCAGACGGAGCAGGAACCAGCCGTCACCATTCTTTTTGTCGAAGGATACGCGGATACCTTCGTAGTTATCATCTGCAACGATGAAATCCTTCTGTTTGGCGGCGTAAGCCTTCAGATCGCTGATAACCTTTTCACCATAGGTGCGGAAGTCTTTTTCAGTAATAGCGATGCGGATTTCCTTGCTTTCAACAGGCTCTTTCAGGTCAGCAATCAGGCTGTCGAGCGTCTTGCCCTGCATACGGAGCTGTGCAGCCTTGATGATGATTTTCGTAATGAGATAAGCACCGTCATCGAGGAAATAGTTCTCCTTCATAGCGGCATGACCGGAGGTTTCAATAGCCAGCGGGCAGGAAATACCGTTTTCATTCTGACGGATTGCTTCGTTGATAACATTCTTGTAGCCTCTCTTGAAACGCAGGTGTTTTCCGCCGAGTTTCTCTTCGATGAACTCTTTCAGACCTGTAGAAGTGATGGAGTCAGTAACAACAGTAGCACCGGCGTTGTCTTCAAGAGCGATAGCAGCAGCGAGCGCAACCAGACGATTGCGGTTAATTTCCTTGCCCTCAGCATCTACTGCGCCGCAACGGTCAACGTCTGTGTCAAAGATCACGCCGAAATCTGCGCCGAATGCCTTGACAGCTTCACAGACAGAAGCCATAGCAGCTGCATCTTCAGGGTTGGGAATATGGTTCGGGAAATAGCCGTCCGGCTCTAAGAACTGGCTGCCGCGAACATCTGCGCCAAGTGCCTCCAGTACTTCAGCAGCATAGAAACCGCCGACACCGTTACCGGCATCTACTACGATTTTAAAGCCCTTGAGGGGGTGGTGATAGTCGTTCTTGTCGTTGATCTGCTCTTTGATGAACTCACGCAGATTGCCTGCATAGTAGCTCATATAAGAGTTTTCCACCAGCTTACCGCCGGCCGCAGGCGCTAATTTATCACCGTTTGCAGCATATTCAAGGATAGCGGTAATGCTTTCGCTTTCCAGACCGCCTTCACGGGTAAAGAATTTCAGACCGTTTCTGTAGAAGGGGTGGTGGCTTGCTGTAATCTGAATAGCGCCGTCACAGCCCAGTTCTACGGTTGTCATGAACATGGCAGGAGTAGAGCAGAGATCACAGTCTACTACCAAAGCACCTGTTCTCAGCAGTTCCGTCTTGGTCAGCGCAGCGATCTGCGGGCCTGAAATACGGGAATCTCTGCCGACAGAAATCTTCATTTCAGGAGCTGTCTTGCCTGTTTTTTTGGACAGCCAGAGGATAAAGCCGTTAACGATTGCCTTGACGGTATCGTCTGTCAGATTGACATCAAAGCCTGCGCCTGCTACGGCTACGCCGCGAATATCAGTGCCGCTTTTGAGAGCACTCCAGAATTCATTCAACATAATTATCTTCTCCTTTTGTGATATAGTGGTATCAGCGAGGGTTTTTATTATCAAATCCGTCAAAGGATACATGATAATGACCAATTCAAAAGTGTGACAAAGGCTTATCGCCAGCCTTCAGAATGATTTTTGTCCGTCACACCAGCGGACACGGACGAATGGCTGTCCTGAGCAGTGTCAGAAGAACCTGAATGTCCGGCAATAAACACACCTGCTGCTATTCCGCCGATAAGCAGGATGATGAGGATACATATTACAGCAATCAGCGACCCTTTGGATTTTCCGGTATTGTCAGGGGGCTGAAAGCGGAACATTTCCGGAGAAGCAGGTGCAGGCGGCGGAACATAGAAATTCTGCTGCATACCGTTCTGGGAGCCGCATTTTGTACAGTTGGGAAACGAATCATCGTACCAATATCCGCAGGTCGGACAGTTAATCATCATACTTCAACACCGCCTTTTCAATGTCAGCCGTCACTTTCGGTTTACCTGATGCCTGTTTCAAAGGCGCAGATGTCATCGGTTCTGGTGTATTCAGCAGGTACATCATTGATAGTGATAATGAGCTTGCCTTCTTTGAACTCGTAATTGATGAGAATATTGGCAAAGCTGCCGTCTACCTGTGCAAGGTTGAAGATACACTCACCGTTATAAGCGGTATAGCAGCCTTTGTAGATGCGGTCACGGTAGGTAATCTGAATAGTGCCGTCCTCATAAAAGGCGAATGTATTGTCGTAGGTGGAATCCTCATTCTTTTCCAGCCAGATGCCCAGCAGTTCCTTGTCGATATAGCCGCCTTCGATGGGCTTGGTACTGGTAGCATAGTTCTTATCCTCGTGCATGGTGAATACATAGTAGCGGGTACCGTTTTCCTCGATGAAGTCAGCGGCGGCCTTCTTTTGTGCAACCGCTTCTTCATTTTCACTGCCGATGTTGTCAGGGTCAAAAATCATACCTGTGATATCGGTGCATTTCATTTTCCGGTTGCCGAAAGCAGTGCCTTCTATCGTATAGCGCAGCTGGTGAGTGACAGCGGGTGTACCGAAATCCCTGAAATTCTGATAAGTCATGGTAAGCAGCTGATGACCGTCTTCGTCCTGCGACAGCTGATAGGTTCCTTTACGGATAGAACCGCCGTTATGGAAATAACAGACCTTATCATCTTCAAAGCTGTAAGAAACGGAACAATTGTTGTCATTGAGTATAAAATGCAGTGTCCATGTACCTTTGACAGAATGGTTGAAGAACAGTTCCCAACAGCCGAAGAAAAGAATGGATACAATCAGTATCACAGCGGCAATAATAACAGGCAGCTGCAGACGAAAGGGACTTGATGCCCTGCGGGGTGCTGCAGTGCTGACAGATGGTTCACTCATCGGAGAATCCTCCCTGTGAATAGTTTCTGTACTCTATTGTATCGTATTTTGTGCCGCAAAACAAGACTTATTTATGTACAATATAAATAATTTTTGTACTTTTTTCTATGGATAATACCCATGTGAGTGTAAAAATCACACACTTTTGGACAGAAAAAAATTCCACAATAGTACGAAATGAAAAAAGTTTTGCATAAAATGAAAGTAAATGTTGAAACAGCAGGAAAAATATGATATGATAAGAATACATAATCATGGTGCGGCGAAATATCCGCAGCCAATGAGGGGGATATATTATGGAGATAAAAGAAATGTTCAAGCTGTGGCTCAGCTATGCGACTGAGGACAACGACATTGTGCGTGAGCTGGAGAACATGAAGGAAAAAGAGGACGACATCAACGAAAGCTTCTATCGTGAGCTGAAATTTGGCACGGCGGGTCTGAGAGGTATTATTGGTGCCGGAACGAACCGCATGAATATTTATACCGTACGCAAGGCAACACAGGGTCTGGCAAATTTCCTGAACAAGAAATATCAGAATCCTTCTGTTGCGATTGGTTACGATTCCAGAATCAAGGCAGATGTTTTTGCAAGAGAAGCGGCGAGAGTATTGGCAGCCAACGGCATCAAGGCATATCTGGCATCAGAACTGCAGCCCACACCAGTGGTATCCTATGCAGTACGTACACTTGGCACCAGTGCGGGTATCATGGTAACAGCCAGCCATAATCCGGCAAAGTATAACGGCTATAAGTGCTACGGCAGTGACGGCTGTCAGATGACAGATGTTAATGCAGACGCTGTTTATGCTGAGATCCAGAAGGTCGATTATTTCAACGGAGATATCAAAGTTGCCGGTTTTGATGAGGCAATGCAGAGCGGTCTTATTGAGTGGATCAGCGACAGTGTGTATGACAGCTATCTTGACTGTGTACAGGCACAGACGATCAACGAAGGCGTCTGCCGCAATTCTGCCCTTAAGGTGGTTTATACACCTCTTAACGGTGCAGGAAATAAGCTGGTGCGCAGGATACTGGACAGAATCGGCGTGAAGAATGTTGTTGTTGTGCCTGAGCAGGAAATGCCGGACGGCAACTTTACCACCTGCTCCTATCCGAACCCTGAGGAAAAAGCAGCCCTTACACTGGGTCTGGCACTTTGCGAGAAGGAACAGGCAGATTTGCTGCTGGCAACCGATCCCGATAGTGACCGTGTGGGCATTGCTGTCAAAACAAAGAACGGTTACCGCCTGATGACGGGCAACGAAACCGGTATTATGCTGATTAACTATATTCTTTCCTGCCGCAAAGCAGCGGGTACGCTCCCCGAAAATCCTGTGGCAGTCAGAACTGTGGTTACCAGCAAGCTGGTGGATAAAATCTGTGAGAAATTCGGCTGTGAGCTGAAAGTCGTATTGACAGGCTTCAAGTATATCGGTGAGCAGATCCTGCTTCTGGAGCAGAAAAATGAAGAAAAGCGCTATGTGTTCGGCTTTGAGGAAAGCTACGGCTATCTGGCCGGCAGCTACGTCAGAGATAAAGATGCAGTAGTTGCTTCTATGCTGATCTGTGAAATGGCAGCCTATTATCATCAGCAGGGCAAGAGCCTCGACGATGTGATGACCTCTATTTATAACGAGTATGGCCATTACCTGAATCAGACACGCAGTTATGAGTTTGACGGTGCAGCAGGTATGCAGAAAATGTCAGATATCATGAGTGCGCTGAGAAATACACCGCCGACAGAAATTGCAGGCAGTCAGGTATGTGAGCTGGCAGACTATCAGGAATCTTACAGCAAAGACCTTACGACCGGCACGACGACCGTTATTACCCTGCCCAAGTCCAATGTACTTTCCTATTCTCTGGCGGGCGGCGGAGCAGTTATTGTCAGACCTTCCGGTACTGAACCGAAAATCAAGATCTATGTTACCGCAGTAGGAAAAACACAGGAGGAAGCCGTGAAAATTGCCGAAAGCACCTTTGATTCTATGACCTCTTTCATGAAAATCTGAAACAGCGGTTAATGATACAGAAATGCAGACCGAACCTTTGATGTTTGTTTATCATTGGTTCGGTCTGTTTTTTGGGATTCTTTCACCAAGCGGAGCGGTTGGTCATAGAATGTTAGAAAAGGGGGAGGTGATTTTTATGGATAAGCCGCTTATTATGGTGTCGTCTGTAACGTATGCAATGCAGGGGAAGGAGCTGCTGCGGCAATACGGCATCAAATCCGAAATAGAGCGCACACCGAAAAATATGCTGCGGCAGGGCTGTGGTTACAGTCTGAGGGTGCTGCAAAGGGCAGATGAAGCGGAAATGATATTGAGGGACAACGGAATAAAAGTTCTGGGACGTACCGAAAGGAGCCGAAAGCCATGATATATCTGGACAATGCGGCGACAACAGCCCCCAAGCCGCAGAATGTCAGAAATGCCGCTGCCAGAGCTTTGCAGCTGTCCGCTAACCCCGGCAGGAGCGGACACGATCTGTCGCTCAGGGCATCGGAGGAAATCTATCGTGCAAGAAAAGCGGCAGCTTCGCTTTTTCATGCGGAAAAACCAACCAATGTGATTTTTACCCTGAACTGTACTGCCGCCCTGAACCTTGTGATGAAAGGTGTGCTGAACAGCGGCGATCATGTGATTGTGTCAGATCTGGAACACAATGCCGTTATGCGTCCGTTGCACAAAATGCAGGAAAGGGGCATCACTTACAGTACAGCAGAGGTGTCAGCAGAGGATAACAATGCAACAATAGCAGCGTTCCGCAGAGCTATCAATGCCCGTACCAGAATGATTATTTGTACCCATGCGTCCAATGTATGGGGAATCCGTCTGCCGGTTGAACGTCTGGCGGCACTGGCGCATGAATATGGCCTGCTGATAGCGGTTGATGCGGCACAAAGTGCTGGTGTACTGCCGATAGATGTAACTGACAGCAAAATTGACTTTTTGTGTGCCGCAGGACACAAAGGCTTGTACGGCCCTATGGGAACAGGTATGCTGATTATCAGCGGCGACACGATACCTTCACCCCTGACAGAGGGCGGTACGGGCAGCAATTCCTTTTCATTGGAACAGCCGGAGGAATTGCCCGACCGTCTGGAAAGCGGTACGCCTAATTTATCGGGTATTGCCGGTCTGAGAGCCGGTATGGAATTTGTAATGAACTATCAGCCAGAAAATATCGCTCGGCATGAATTTATGCTGATACAGCGTTTATATAGAGGTCTTGCATCGGAAAAAAGGGTACAGCTTTATACGCCTGAGCCGGAGCCGCCGCATTATGTGCCGTTACTGTCCTTCAATATCAAGGATACCGACAGTGAATCGGCTGCACAGGCACTGAATCGCTACGGTATTGCTGTCAGGTCAGGTCTGCACTGCAGTCCCTCAGCCCATCGGAAAATGGGTACAGAAGGCTGCGGCGCGGTGAGAGTTTCTCCGTCAGTTTTTACAAGGGTATCCGATATAGAACAGTTTTTAACCGCAGTTCACAAAATTGCAGGCTGACACTTTTTGTTCAGACTGAGCTTTTTTCTTTTCAGGAAGAAGGTCTCGGTCTGAATTTTTTTCATTCACAGCACAATGGATAAAATTGTCAAATCATTTCTGTTGAAATATTGCAAAAAAACAGTTGATAAAATTTGTTTCTGTGATAAAATAGAATTGTATAGGAATAAGTAAAAAACGAAAACTGTCGAAAAGCGGAGGAGGGGTTACCTTTGTGGGAGGCTATTATTAACGCATACAGAGCCTTTGTATCATTGATGATGACCTTTAAGGCGACAGATGTTCTGGATATTATGATAGTTGCTTTTATTATCTACAACCTGATCAAGATTGTCCGTGAAACGAGAGCTGAACAGCTTGTCAAAGGTATTCTGGTGCTGATTGTGGCGTTTTTTATCTCCGGATTGTTCAGCCTGAAAATGCTCAATGCGCTGTTTTCTTCCTTCTTCCAGTTCTCGGTGTTAGCGGTGTTGATTGTATTCCAGCCGGAGTTGAGAAGTGCTCTGGAACATATCGGCCGCAGTCAGATTGCCCGCTACTGGAACACGATTTCGGGCGGCAAGAATGTCGAGGAAGACAAAATCAAACAGATCAAGCAGGGAATTCACTGCGTATCTGAAGCAGCCAACAATTTTCAGCGTTCCAAAACGGGTGCGCTTATCGTTTTTGAACGGCAGACCCGACTGGGCGATATCATCAATACCGGTACAGTGATCGATGCAGAACCGTCCGTTTCGATGATCGGCAATATTTTCTTCAACAAAGCACCTTTGCATGACGGAGCAATGATTATAAGGGACGGCAAATTGTATGCGGCCGGCTGTATTTTGCCGCTGACACAGAATAACAGTGCCGTCAGTGCAGAACTTGGTACTCGTCACAGAGCCGCTATCGGCATCAGTGAAAACAGCGATGCGGTCATCGTAGTCGTTTCGGAGGAAACAGGCAATATTTCTGTTGCTGTCAACGGTGTGCTGACGAGAGATTATACCAGAGAAACACTCAATGTGGCACTGGAAGAAATGATCGTGCCGCAGACTTCGGAAAAGACCGAAAGAACCCCCATTAACGCCGCAGCGAAGAAGGGAAAAAGAAATGAGAAAAATAAAAAATAGGATTAGCTTCAAGCTCTTTTATAATGATAAGTTCGTCATGTTTTTTTCTGTTCTGGTGGCGTTTATTTCGTGGATCTATGTTGCCTCCACCACACAGGAATCCTCTATCTTTACGGTGACGGATATTCCTATCAACCTGCCGGAACTGACCAATGATATGCGCTATTTCAACGGTAACGATATCAAAGCAGAAGTCAAGATTTCCGGCAATGCACTGGTCGTTACCAATGTGACAAAGGACGATATCTATATCACCGCCGCTGATGTCAGCTTTATTACCTCTCCGGGCGAGTATACGATTGATCTTGTTTCCAGAAAAATTGGTGTGAAAACGGACTATTCCTTTGAATCTTCCGTTTCACCTTCCAGTATCAAAGTGTTCGTTGACCGCTACGAGGAAGGCAAGGTTCTGCCGATTACCGACAAAATTTCTGTCAGCTCGGTTGCGCCCTCCTGCTATGCGTCACAAACTGTTCTTTCCCGTCAGTCCGTCAAAATATCCGGTGCGGAATCTGTTGTCAACAGCATCGCAGAGGTTGATGCAGCATACACTTTTCAGTCTACTCTTTCGGAAACAACCGTTGTCAAAGCACCGCTGAAGTTCTATGATGCCGCCGGAAAAGAGGTTTCCAGCCGTTACATCACTACGGACATTAAAGAAGTAGATGCGACTGTGCCTATTCTTGATGTCAGCCATGTGCGGATTGAACCGAAAATCGTCAATATTCCCGAAGGTCTGAACTTTGACACCAGCCTGATTGAAGTCGTGCCGTCTGTCGTTGAACTGGCTGTACCAAAAAATTCCAACATTACCTCTATCAGTACTTCACCGATTGATTTTTCACAGGTCACACTGGAAAATAATACCTTTAATGTGATGCTGGAGATTCCTGCCGGCTGCCGTGATATCAATTCGGTAGAAAAAGCCGAAGTCAGCTTCGATATGTCGCAGATGGCAGAAAAGGAACTGACGCTTTCTGCTTCAAACTTTGTAATCCGCAATCAGGGAACTGATCAGAATGCGGCAGTAGCTAACCAGAGTCTGACCGTCAGGATCATCGGCCCAAAACAGCGGGTGAATATCCTGACAGCGGCTTCTGTTACTGCCCTGATTGATATGAGTGATAAATCTACCATTACTGAGGGTTATGTGGAACGTCCTGTTTCGCTGACTTTCAAAGAACCCTTTACCGGCTGTTGGTTAGAGGGCAGCTATACTGTCAATGTCCGGCTTACCCCCAAAAAGAATACCGCTGCACAGTCCTCAGCGGCAAGCAGTTAGCAGATAACGGTTGGCGGACAGGATTATCAGCTAAATAAAGGAGATTGTTTATGCCAAAGGTTTATTTTGTGATTCCTTGCTATAATGAGGAAGAAGTTTTGCAGGAAACGATGAAACGGTTGAATGACAAGCTGATGCAGCTGATTGCTGACGGCAAGGCGGCCAAAGACAGCCGTATGCTGTTTGTCGATGACGGCAGCAAAGATAAAACATGGGAGATCATTGCAGAAAAGAGCCGTGAAAATCCGTATATCGGCGGCGTAAAACTTTCCCGCAACAGGGGACATCAGAATGCTTTGCTCAGCGGTCTGATGACGGCGAAAAAAAACGGCTGCGACTGTGTTATTTCTCTGGATGCTGACCTGCAGGACGATATCGAAGTGATTGACCAGTTCATTGAAAAATATTCGGAAGGCTGTGAGGTTGTTTACGGTGTACGCAACAGCCGGAAAAAGGACACTTTTTTCAAGCGTACAACAGCACAGGGCTATTACAAGTTCATGAAGGCGCTGGGTGTCGATATTGTTTATAATCATGCGGATTACCGTCTTCTGGGCAGTCGGGCATTAGATGCGCTGTCAGAATATAAGGAAGTCAACCTGTTCCTGCGCGGTATTGTGCCGCTGATAGGATACCGCAGCGATTACGTTTATTATGAACGCAGCGAACGCTTTGCCGGCGAATCCAAGTATCCGCTCAAAAAGATGATTCGTTTTGCTGTTGACGGCATTACGTCTTTCAGCGTCAAACCGCTTAAACTGATTTCCAATCTGGGAATTATCGTATGCTTGCTGAGTATGATCGGCTTTATCTATGCGATTGTGTCGTATTTTGCAGGTACAGCCAAATCGGGCTGGGCTTCAACGATCTGTTCTATCTGGTTCATCGGCGGTCTGCAGATGCTTTGTATCGGTATTGTGGGAAGCTATGTCGGAAAAATTTATAGTGAGGTCAAACAGCGGCCGCGCTACCGCATAGAAGAAGAACTGATTGCGCCCGAAGGAACGACAGACAGTCAGAATGCACCGGATACGCATAAAGGCGGAACGCCGGAATAATAATATAGCAGGCAGTTATTATATGATGGAAAAGGGAAGTGAATGATATGAGTTTTGGTACAGTTATTTTAGAATATCAGAAAGAAATACTTCATGATCTGAACGAGCTGTTAAAAATCCGCTCCGTATCAGCGAATGATACAGCGGCGGCTTCACAGGCACTGTCGTATATTCTGAAGAGAGCCGAAGAAATAGGCTTCAAAACAAGAAACATAGACGGAATCGCCGGTCATGCAGAGTATGGTGAGGGCGGGGAAATTGCTGCGGTGCTGGCACATGTGGACGTTGTTCCCGCCGGAGAAGGCTGGTGTGTAGATCAACCGTATGCACTGACAGAAAAGGACGGCCGTTTCTATGGCAGAGGAGTTGTGGATGATAAAGGCCCTGCTGTTGTGGCACTGTATTGCCTGAAAGCTCTCAAGGATAAAGGAATTGTTCCCAAAAGACGGCTCAGGCTGATTTTGGGGGCAGCGGAAGAAATCGGTATGAATGATATGGCGGTTTACTTCAAAAATGAACCGATGCCGGCAATGGCATTTACGCCCGATTCAGAATATGGCATCTGCTGTTATGAAAAGGGTATTTTGCAGTTAGAGGTTTATTCACAGAATCATGACGGTACGACCCTGACAGAATTCCATGCAGGCAGTGCAGTCAATGCAGTTCCCGCCAAGGCTTATGCCCTGATTGACTGTACTGAAACAGAAGATCATCAGCTGCGGCGGTTTGCAGATGCGAAGCCCGGAAGCTACGATTTCATTTACACAATGGACGGCTTGCAGATTGCCGCATCAGGCAAAGCGGCTCATGCGTGTGTTCCGGAGGAGGGGCTGAACGCAGCAATGCACCTGATACGCATTTTGGCAGCAGATTTCGGACAGCTGGTACTGGGCAGTCTTTGCGGCTTCCTTGACGATGCGGTCGGACTGGAAACGGACGGCACTTCGCTGGGCATTGCCTGCCGTGATAAGGAATCCGGCGCATTAAGTGTGAATGTCGGTATCGTGGAGATTGACGAAAAAGCATCGAGGGCAACCATAGATATCCGCTATCCCGTGACAGCCGACAGCGGGGAAATTTTCCGCAAGGTGAGGGAGAGAGCTTCCTATGAAGGACTGATGACAAAACTGCTCAACCATGAACCGCCGTTAGCCGTACAGGAAAACGCTCCGATTATCCGTATCTTGAAACAGGCTTATGAATCTGTCACAGGAGAACAGCCTGAGTTGTATGCAACGGGCGGCGGCACCTATGCACGTACACTGAAAAATAACGGCGTTGCATTCGGCCCTGTCTTTGCAGATGATCCTGCAAAAATTCACGAACCCAACGAAAGCATCAGTCGGGAAAACTTTTTCCGTCATGCACAGATTTGCGCAGAAGCTGTATACAGCATTGCAGTACTTGAAAATTGAAAGCGACAGTCGGGCTTTGTTTCGTGTGAAGCGTGGTGAAAAGCGGCGGTTGGGTTTCATTCCGTGTGAAGTGCTGCCGTTTTCGTTCTCAAATGAAAAACCAGATCAGACCTTTGATGCAATCATCGGTCTGTTCTGGTTTCTGTTTTTCTGATAAAAAGAAACGGACAGCTTTTCCGGCAATACGCAGGGAAAAACTGTCCGTGGTTGTGAGTAATTCTATGTAGGCTTACTTTGAGGCTTCTGTGTCAGTAACCAGTTTCTTTGCCAGATTCATGACTTCTTTTCTCTGCTTCGGCGTCAGATTGCGTACAACGAAGAGCAGTTCGACTTCATACTTAGTGGTGGCGTGTGTGCGGTACTTGAGCGTATCCTCATCTTCTGTGGGTGCGCCGGAATGAATATCGGCAACCGCAGATTCCAGTTCTTCCTCAATACCTTCAAGAAGCTTGGTGTAGCTGATGTTATAAACCTTTGCAATCTTGATGAGCGTATTGATGTCGGGCTTTGTTTTGCCTGTTTCGTAGTAGGTGTAGGTAGACCTTTCGATTTTCAGACGGTCAGCCACCTGCTGCTGGGTGAGGCCACACTCGTGACGATAAAATTTGAGCCAGTAAGATATCATGCTGTACATTTTTAATTACCCCCTATAAATAATATATTACTCAGCCACCTTTATTATACACGATAATTTGCATTTTGTCACTACTTTTTTTCTCAAATTTGCAAAAATTACGAAATGCTAATAAATATGTGAAAACAGTCCGTCTTTTTTGTAGGAATATATAAAAATTATTTGATTTTGTGGAAATGATTTCCTGTATTTGATAAATCAACAAATAAAAAAACTGCTTTATTGCAAGGATTTTCCAAAATTATCCTGTAAAAAAACAAATAATAATCACAAAATATTTCACGATAAAAGCAATCACAAATACAACCATCAGTGAAGAAAAAGCGGACATGGAGGAAAAAAATTTGTGTCACATTTGTAAAAGTGATTCAACTGTGCTTTTTGTACAATAATGGCTTTTTTTAGCTGCAGTAATCTTCCAGAAGCCTGTCAAGTTCCTTTTTGCTGCGGACAGGGATTCCCTCTTTCAGCAGCCGGCGGTCGGCTTTCGGAAGCTCATTGACATATACCTCGCTGACGAAAACGGGGGTTTCCTTTTCCGGAGAAAAAACAGCGATGCGTCTGTCGTATTCTTTCAGCAGGTACGGGGCATCTTGTACAGGCTGACTTTCGGAAAGTGTGATAGTTTCAGGAAGTTGGGCAGGGGGAATGTCGGATTTTATAGAATGTGCAGGGATATAAGAAGTTATCAGAATAGAAAGCAGGGCAGCACAGCCGGTTATGATCAGTATTTTTTTCATTTTCATCGTCACCTCTGTCTTTATTTTTGGGAAAAACTGTGCAATTATTCATCTGAACAGCACAAATTTTTCAGCAAAATATAGATATTGACAGTGTGATTTTTTTTTATGAAAAAAAACATTCCATTTTTTTGATTTTATGGTATAATAGGTTCTGTGACTTTAGCAAAAAGACTGTCGTTTTTTGTCAGAGAAGTTTTTTCTTCTCTGAACTGTCTATACTATTCTGTGATAAGCCCCTGTGCCGCAGTTGTTGGAGTATGACCCTTCGAGGTAAAAGTACAAAGGAGGTATTATTCGTGAGAAAAACGGATATCAGCAAGTACAGTGATGACAGAGGCGGAACGTCTTCCGTGTCCGCCAAATCTGTTGTCAAGGAGTTTTTTTCGGGACTCGGCAAAATACTGATGACAGCCTTTCTGGTGACGCTGTTTACCGGACTTGTTGTAAGTGTTTCGCTTTTGTTCTACGTCATTGGTATTGCCAACGAACCGAATACGATCAACTTAGATGATCTCAAACTCAACGAAACAAGCCATGTTTATGTACTCAACGAAAAAGGCGAATGGGAAGACTACCGCCAGCTTTATTCCACCGAGAACCGTGTGTGGGTCAGCTATAAGGATATTCCCAAAAAGATGGTCGATGCACAGGTTGCCATCGAGGACAAGCGTTT
>CADCQO010000179.1 GCA_902803585.1 uncultured Ruminococcus sp. | reverse complement strand
CAACCCCTGTATGCGTTGGCGAAAGGACGATGACCCTTCCAACGATCTTTATACCTTCACCTATCAGGACGGTATCTATTACAATCCCGCCTATCCCGAAGTACGCAGGCTGATAATTGACGGTGTGCGGGAGTTGGTCACCCGCTACCCTCTTGAGGGCATTCAGATAGACGACTACTTTTATCCCTCCGAAGAAGAAGGCTATGACAAAAAAAGCTATGAAGCCTATTGTCAGACCGTTACAGACGGCAGTACTCCGCTGTCGTTGGGCGAATGGCGAAAAAACAACGTCAATATGCTCATCGCAGGCATTTACCGAACCATTCACCAGTCAGGTTCTTCTGTTGTTTTTGGTATCGCTCCCCAATGCAATTTTGACAATAACGAAAAGCTCTCGGCTGATGTTCTGACATGGTGCCGTGACAACGGTTATATTGACTATCTTTGTCCTCAGCTTTATGTCAGCATGGCGCATCCCGTCTTTCCTTTCAGAGAATTGGCTGACCGCTGGAAGGAAACCCTTTCAGACAGCCCCGTCACGCTGTATTTCGGTTTAGGGCTGTACAAAGCCGGCACAGACGCAGACGGCGGTACATGGCAGACAGACACTGACAATATTCAGGAAGAAATCAACTATCTCCGTCAGATCGGCATTGCCGGCTATCTCCTCTACTCCTATGACTATCTCAGCCATTTGAAAGCGGAAAGCACACAGTGACCGTGCCGGAACAGGCTGCTGTGACAGACGAAAAGGAAAAAACGGCGCTCACGTCAGGCGCAGACCTTTCGGGTACTTGTTTTTCAGACGGCCGCCGGAACATTTGCCAAATCCGAGAACGTACCCGCTGACTGCTGCGGCTGTATAACCGCTAACAGTATCACAGTCGATTTCCAGACCCCGCAGAAAATCTCCGATACGCTTATCATCAGGAGAAAGCGATAATACCCTATGAAAATTCTGCGGTGACTGCGACATGAATAAAGCATGGGAAGGCTCGAAACGGTTTCTGCGCCATTCTCCGGCAAGTACACCCGCCCGCAGAATACCTGAAACCGTTACCGCAGGATACAGTGACGGCAAAATCAGAATTCTGTCGTTCATCAGACACAGACGTTCCTGCGGGAATTCTTTCAGAACAGCCGAAAGTTCCTGCTGTATCGTGCGCAGCAGCGGGTCGGGCTTTTGTTTTGCAGCAGAAAAGTACAGAGCCGGACTGTCCGCATCCTCTCCGGATTTACGGCGCAGTTTAGCGGCAAAATGCCCTTCTCCGCCGTCCATCGGGGTGATACGCACACCGCACGGAACAGCACTCGCCCTGCCGAACGGTTCCTGTACATTCACCGGTTCAAATTCCTCATGCTCCGACAAAAATTTCTGTACCACATTTTCATTTTCTTCCCTCGAAAAAGTACAGGTGGAATAAACCAGAATACCGCCTGCCCTGACAGCTCTGGCGGCGGAATGCAGAATGGAAAGCTGACGTTCTGCACAGGCCCTGACGTGTTCCCTGCTCCACTCGCTGACGGCTTCCGGATTTTTGCGGAACATTCCTTCTCCCGAACACGGCGCATCCACCAGCACTTTATCAAAAAAGCCGCTGAGCGTGTCACACAGCGTTTCAGGATAGCACGAGGAAACAACGCCTTCAGCAATCCCCATGCGTTCAAAATTCGACAGCAATATCTGCGCGCGGTTTCTGACCACTTCATTTGACCAGAGCAGACCTGTTCCTTCCAGACAGGAAGCAATCTGTGCAGATTTGCCGCCGGGCGCAGCACAAAGGTCAAGCACCTTATCACCTTTCTGCACATCAAGAAGCGTAACAGCAGAAGCTGCTGAGGGTTCCTGTACATAAAAAGCACCTGCCTGATGGAGCGGATGCCTGCCAAGTCCCTGCACGTCCTCCATGATATAGTACCCGTCACGATAGAACGGGCTTTTTTTGGTTTCAAAAGGCAGCAGCGGCAGCAGTTTTTCGGGTGATGCTTTCAGGCGGTTAATGGACAGTCCCCTATACGGCTCCTGCGAAAAAAGCCGCTGATAGGTTTCTGTTTCTGCGCCGAAAATACCGCTGATTTCCTCTATATAATCCTTCGGTAACTCAAACATCATATCCTCCAGTTGACGATTAACGGTTGATCCGCTTCCGGACAGCGGACAGTGTGATGAAGTATAAATTATCTTTTCAGCGGCAACACTATATTCACAGGAGGTGAGCCGCATGAGTAAAAAGTCCAGAAAGAAACAGCAGGAACCGCCCCAGAAGACAGAACCTGCTCCCCTTTACCAGCCCCAGTATCAGGCTTGAAGCGAACATTTCAACTATCCTTTCGGAGAGTAAAGCATCTTTGCTCAGGCTGTCAGGGGCAGGAAAGAGAAAATGAAAAAGGAAGGAGTTCACCGAGGGTATGTATGCGGTAATCTGTGATGCTTTTTGCAGTGATAACAGGAAAATCAGGGGTGCAGAACTCCGCTAACGACTGTCTGCATATACCGCAGGGCGTGCAATCCTCTTTCAGACAACCGGCGGATTCCTCACGCCTGCCCCCGACAACCGCAATTGCCTTAAAATGCCTCCTGCCTTCGGAAACGGCCTTTGACAAAGCGGTTCTTTCCGCACAAATGCCAGCCGGATAAGAGGCATTTTCTACATTTACACCGGTATAGACAGTGCCGTCCTCCGCTAAGAGGGCAGCACCGACCAAATACCCTGAATACGGCGCATAGCTGTTTTTTCTCGCTTCCAGTGCCCTTTGTATGAGCATACCGGCAATTTCACTTTTCATCGTTTTCTCACTCATTGACAACAATTGTTCCCTGCGGGGTATCCTTGATAGTAATGCCCCTTGCCTTCAGTTCGTCACGGATACGGTCAGCTTCTGCCCAGTTCTTCGCTTTTCTTGCCTGTGTACGCTGTTCGATCAGCTGCTGTACGTCCTCGTCCGCCTGCTCCTTCTTGTTGTAGAGCAGTCCCAGTACTTCCGCCAGTTCATTATAGAGTGACAGCGCAAAGTCACACAGTGCCTTTGAAGGATTGCTTTTTGCATTGACATTAGCGTTGATATCTCTTGCCAGCTCAAACAATGCCGAAATTGCATCAGCTGTATTGAAATCATCGTCCATTGCTGTGATGAAGTCGGTTTTATGGGTCAGCAGCTTTTCCTGAATTGCCTGTTCGCCCTCTTTGAAACCGCCCTCAGAATGTGCCTGAAGGAATGACAGGTCATCACGGCAGTTATACAGACGCTCCAGTGCGGATTTACACTGTTCAATAATTTCTACGGAATAGTTGATGGGGCTGCGGTAGTGCGAGGAAAGCATCAGATAGCGGATAGGCTCATAACCGTACTGCTGCGCCACATCACGCACCGTAAAGAAGTTATTCAGTGATTTGGACATCTTGCGGTTATCCACATTGATATAGCCGTTGTGCATCCAATAGTGTGCAAAGGGTACGCCGTTGCAGCACTCGCTTTGTGCCACTTCGTTTTCATGGTGCGGGAAAATCAGATCCTGACCGCCGCAGTGAATATCAATCGTTTCACCAAGATAACGTCTTGCCATAGCCGAACATTCAATATGCCAGCCCGGACGGCCCTTTCCCCAGGGGGATTCCCAGTAAGGCTCACCGGCTTTTGCGCCCTTCCAGAGGGCAAAGTCCATCGGATCCTCTTTGGTTTCACCGATCTGGATTCTTGCGCCCGCTTCCAGTTCTTCCAGCGGCTGATGTGACAGCTTGCCGTACTCGCTGAAACGGTTCGTGCGGAAATAAACATCGCCGTATTGGGTAGAATAAGCAAAGCCCTTCTCCTCCAGTGTTTTCACCATCTGGATAATCTGTCCGATATTTTCTGTTGCTCTGGGGTGAACGGAAGCCTCTCTGACATTCAGACCGGACGCGTCTTTCTTATACTCGGCAATATACTTTTCGGAAACAGTCAGATAATCACTGTTTTCCTCGTTGGCACGTTTGATAATCTTATCGTCAATATCCGTGAAGTTCTGCACGAAAGTCACTTTCTGTCCGCGATATTCCAGATAACGGCGCAGGGTATCGAACACGCAAATAGGACGTGCATTGCCGATATGAATGAAGTTGTACACCGTAGGGCCGCAGGCATAAATACGGACTTCTCCCTCGTGAATGGTTTTCAGTTCCTCTTTTTTTCTTGTCATCGTGTTATAGATTTTCATAGCTTATTTCCTCTCCTTGTTGCTTAGTTGTATAACAGCATCTCTGAGCTGTTCGATTTCACATTCCAGCTGGGCTATTTTCTGTTCTACAGGGTCAGTGACGTGTATCTGATCCAGTTCACTGCAGGCTGTCGGCTTCACACCATTCACTCTGACGATTTTTGCCGGAACGCCCACCGCCGTAGCATTTTCCGGTACTTCTGACAATACAACAGCACCTGCCGCAATGCGGGCATTGTCACCGACTCTGAAAGGTCCCAGTACCTTTGCACCCGAACCCACCAGCACATTATTGCCGAGTGTGGGGTGACGCTTGCCGACATCTTTACCCGTACCGCCGAGCGTCACATTCTGATAGATCGTGCAGTTGTCACCGATTTCCGCAGTTTCTCCTATCACAACCCCCATTCCGTGATCAATGAACAGTCCTCTGCCGATGACTGCACCCGGATGTATTTCAATTCCTGTCTTGTGCCTTGCCCGCTGAGAAATAAAACGGGCAACAAACTTCATATTATGCCGATAGAACCAGTTCGCTCTGCGGTATGAGCGCACCGCCTTAAAGCCGGAATACAGAAAATAAACTTCTGCCCGACTTCTTGCTGCCGGATCTCTCTCCATAATAGAATCAATCTCCGCCTTCAGCTTTTTGAACATACCACTCCCCCCAAAAACTCAGCAGACACCGGAAGCGTTTCTCTGCTTTTCCATTTTCAATCAGAAACGCCCCTTCCGT
>CADCQO010000178.1 GCA_902803585.1 uncultured Ruminococcus sp. | reverse complement strand
CCGTCCTCCTCTCTATGCCGAAAACAAGTCGATGCCCGAACCTTTCAGCAAGGGCAGTATTTTCATGATATGCAGCAGCCGTATCGCACCGTCAATGCGTTTTGCCCGCTCTTCGTGCATGAACGGCTTGAGCGCTCTTAATAATCTGGTGCTTTCATCTTCATCGCGAAAAGACTGAAAAAGCGGCGCCAGCTTCATTACCATACCAAGCATATTGGCATCAGGTATTCCGCTGACAGGCGGGGTATCTGATACGGCAGTGTTTTTTTCAGCAGGCGGCGGAACGGCTTCAGAGGACGGCGCACTTTGTCCGAGCATTCCTGCCAGTCCCCTGATTTGCTCCATTGTCTGCGGATCTCCTAAAAGCTCACTGATTTTACGGGATAGATCCTCCATACTTACTGTGCCCCCATGAGCTTTTTCATCAGAGCTTGTGCCTGCGGCGTATTCAGTATCTGTTGGGTCTTGTTCTTATCTGCCAGAATTTGCTCCACCTTTTTGCGGTCTTCTTCAGAAAGTTTGCTGAAAAGCTGGTCAACACTGTTTTTATCCATACTCTCACCACCTCTACATTGATATGTACAAAAGGAGGAAAATATGAAGATATTAGTTTTTTCGGATTCTCACGGCAGCGAAACTTCTATGTTTTATGCTGTTCGCTACCATAAAGATGCAAAGGTCGTCATTTTCTGCGGAGACGGCCATCAGGATATAGATATCATTCGCAAAAAGTTCCCTGACAGAACATATTATGCTGTACGGGGCAACTGTGACTGGTATTGTGACAATCCCGTCCTGCTGACGGCAAATGTCGGCGGTAAAAAAATTCTCGTATCTCATGGTCATACACAGATGGTCAAAAGCAGTCTGGACAGACTGATCGCACTGGGACATCAGGAAAATGCTGACATCGTTCTGTTCGGACACACACATCGTCAGCTTACAATCGCTGACAGCCGTATGCTGATCTGCAATCCCGGTTCTATCGGTTATCATGAAGAATACACGCTCATTGACATTGATGAGGCAACCGGTAAAATTACCGCTCAAGAATATCCTGACCATCAGTACGGACCCGTTATCATTACATGATATGCCGCTGAGATGCTGATGGTTCGAACAACACAAAAAAAGCAGGCGTATCCTTTTCCTTGCGGACAGGATATACCTGCTGATTTTTTGTGCAGAATTGATGGGCATCAGCTCGGTCAGAGCGTAAACGCACCCTCACCCTCAATCGTTTCGACCGGTATGTTGTGTTCTTTTGCGTATTTTTCCGCAGCAGAACCGGCGATTGTATAAATAACTACTTTCGGGCTTTCCTCAAAGACATTGGCGTAACCCTCCCCGAATGTCTTGACGGAAGCCGGTATAAAAACTTTTTCCAGTTCGGAACAGGACATAAATGCACGGGAACCAATGTATTCCGTTCCTTCGTGGATAAGAACAGACTTCACTCCGCTCTGGAAAAAGGCGGTATCGTTGATTTTCTTCACTGTAGCAGGAATTTCAAGGTGTTCAATCGTGACAGCGTTAAAAAGATTTTCAGCAATCTCTGTTACGTTTTCTCCCCATTTCACTTCCCTGACATTACAGCCATTCATCATGGCATCGTTGGACAATCTGGCAACTGAGGCATTCAGATTGATCGTTCCGATATTCAGCCAGTAAAATGCGCCGCTTCCTGCATATACAACAGAATCAGGAATTTCTACGTCTACCGGAGGAAGTTCCTTTTTTCCTTCAGTATTGCAGAAAGCAAGACTGGCAATAATTCGTGTACCTTCTGCAAAAGTGATTTTGCCCTTCTGAGTCAGTTCCTGTACACTCTTTATCGCAGCCTCTGTGGTACTGGTGTCAAACTTATAAGCATAATACACATTTCCGATATAGATATCTCCCTCAGGGGCATCATTGAACAGCTTTGTGTTATACAGTACATCGCTGCCAAAAGCCTCCATATTTGATGGGAAAGCAATCTCACCCAGATTGACACAATTCATAAATGTACCGGATTCGATTTCCCTGACAGATTCCGGTATTGTTACATGAGAAAGATTATCGCAGTCCATAAAAGCCTGTGATTCAATGGTAACAACGCCTTCGGGAATCTCGATGCTTGTCAAGGCTTTGCAATTTTTGAAAGCACTGGTTGGAATGGATTTGATCTTTGCCGGCAACGTCACGGAGGTCAGCTTCTGACAGTTTTCAAAGCAGCTGTAATTCATTTCTGTGACGGTATCAGGGATGGTAATTTCTTCCACAGATGTATCGGAAAACAATCTGGAATCCAATGTTTCAACGGGATAACTGTCTATTTTTTCCGGTATCGTTACTTTTGTCGAAGAACCAATATATTTGGTCAGCCTGATGTGATAGACTTCTTTTCCGTCATCATCATAATGATAGTCACGTTGATATTCGAAATCGACCTGTGTTTCCGGTTCAGAAGATTCAGCAACACTCTGTTCATTCTGAGAAACAGATACGCTTTCAGCTGGTGAAGATACAACTGAACTTGTACCGGACGTTTTGTCAGCAGAACAGCCCGCTGTCATAACGACGGACAGCACTATCCCCATCAGCAGCACCCGCGTCATACTCTTCCATTTTTGCATCATTTACTCACTCCTTTTACAGACCCTGCTGATATTTTTAACGATTGGCACTGGCAGCAGTATGTTGTTCACGCAGATAAGTGGACTCAAGATCTGCCAGATGCAGCTTTACCGCTAACGGATATTTTTCAAATGCAAGACTAATAGCAAAACTTCCGCCGCGCACAGCATCATCAAAGCCACCCATATGCCAGCGGATTGCCATTGCTTCAGAAGTCTTCAGGCGCATAAAGCGTTCAATCAGAAAAACGGATTTTTCGCCGTGGCCATAAGGAAAAACATCTTCTACCGCATAGAACGGACGCTTTTCCCACTGACCTGTTTCCTCGTTTTTGACATTGCGGGTTGAAACCTTGTAGAACTGTGCCTTGCACAAGTCATGCAGAAGGGCGCAGACAGCAAAGCTCTCTCGGCTGTCCTTCCCTTCTTCAAAGTGTTTATCCATCAAAGTATGGTACACACTCAGGCTGTGCATCAGCAGCCCTTCTTCACAGGCACAATGATATTTTGTACTGGCGGGTGCTGTAAAGAAGTCAGTTTTCTGCAGCCATTCCAGTAATTCAGCTGCACCCTCTCTTTTGATATTGGTGTTGTAAATTTCGATAAATTCCTCTCGGTAGCTCATAGCATTCTCCCTTTTTATTTTAACAGCTCATTGTAGTGCGCTCTTTCACCGCCGATAAATTTCGGTCTGGTACGAGCTGCCGTAATATTTGCTTCCCCGATTTTTCTGACGGTCAGTGTCAGCGGCACAGCAACCTCTTTCAGGTGCATACCGATAAGCACTCCGCCAATATCCATTCCTGCATCTGCACGGATATGTTCCACCATTACAGGTTCCTGCAGCGTATTGTAAGTAATGGTTGCAAAAGAGCCGCCCGCTTTCGGCTGCGGTACAACATTGACAGCTTCTCTGTTCTGCTTTTCGGCTGCTTTTCTTTCAATGACGATTGCACGATTCAAATGCTCGCAGCACTGCGCCGCCAAATAAATACCTTTCTGCTGCAGCACGGGATAAATACCGTTGAACAATGCCTGTGCTATATCTAAACTGGACGCAGAGCCGAACGACTGTCCTGTTACTGTACTGGACGAACAGCCGACCACAAAAATATCGCCTTCCTTCAAATGGGCAGCAGTGATGATTTCTGATACCGCCTGTTGTGCCAGCGCGGTCATTTCCTCATACATATCGGAACACCTCTCTGAAAATACAATTAAGGCACCTCATGCGAGATGCCCTAATGTTAAGATACATAACCGGAGATTACGCGTCAGTTTCCTCATCAGCTTCGGCTGCAGTTTCAGCAGCTGCTTTCATGGAAAGGCTGATACGCTTTGCTTCAAAGTCAATTGCTGTGATCTTGACAGTAACCTTCTGACCAACAGACAATACGTCCTGCGGCTTTTCGATTCTTTCGTCAGAAATCTGAGAAACGTGAATCAGGCCATCAATACCGGGCAGGATTCTTGCGAAAGCACCAAACTGTGTCAGACCGACAACCTCAACTTCACATACAGTACCAACAGGATACTGATTCTTCAGAATTTCCCAAGGATTGTCTTCTGTCTTTTTGTAGCCAAGTGAAATCTTGTTCTTTTCGGTGTCGAGAGCCTTGATGTATACTTCCACAGTATCACCAACTTTGACAACCTCAGAAGGATGTTTGATTCTGCCCCACGACAGTTCGGAAATATGTACCATACCGTCAATGCCGCCGATATCTACAAAAGCGCCGTAGCTTGTCAAAGACTTGACTGTACCGACATACTTTTTGCCAACCTCAGCATCAGCCCAGAAAGCATCTACCTTCGCTTTACGTGCTTCATCCAGTACGGCACGGATAGAGCCGACTGCACGCTTTCTCTGTCTGGTGGTTTCAATAATACGGAATTCAACTTCCTTCTTGAGCAGGTTTTCGAGCGGTTCGCCTCTGGTAGCAGTTGCGAGAGAAGCAGGGATAAATACCTTTACGCCGTTTGAAACAGCGATAACGCCGCCCTTGATAACCTCAGTAACAACACCGGAAACAACCGTCTTGTCCTCTTCTGCCTTTACGATCTCATCCCAGCCCTTCTGTGCGTCAAGAAGTCTCTTGGAGAGAAGGATCGTACCTTCCTGATCATTGGTTTTCATGATAATGAGATTCAGCTCATCACCCATTTTTACCAAATCCTCAGTCTTGGCATTGGGATCGTTAGAAAGCTCTGCCAGAGGAACAATGCCCTGCTGTTTTCTGCCGACATCCACATAAACCTCTGTGGGAGTGATACCTACAACGACACCGACTACTCTGCCATCTGTATTATAATTTTTCAACGACTCCTCATAGATCGTCTTGAAACTCTCCTCAGCTTCACTTTCTGTAGTATTTTTGATTTCTTCTGTCATGGTAACAAGTACCTCCTTTATTATGCTTGCCGGCGTTGAAGCACCGGCGGTAATGCCTATCCGATGAGCAGACTTTCCGGCTCCTCTCGGCAGCTCTGCAGCTGTCTCGATCAGGTAAGCTTTTTTACACTTTTCCTGACATATCCGGAAGAGCTTATTTGTATTGGAACTATGTCTGCCGCCAATCACAAGCATCAAATCTGATTCCGACGCAAGAATCTCTGCTTCCGTTTGGCGATCGGAGGTGGCACTACATATTGTATCAAATATTTTAGCATTTGTATATAGTTTTTGCAATATTTTTAAAGAATTTTTCCATTCAATTTTATGGAAAGTTGTCTGAACGACCACACAAACGGGTTGATCGGCCAATGAGGGATTTTTTTTGGACAGATCTGTCAGTTCCTGCGCATTCATAAAAGTGTGATATTCAGAAAAACAATGTCCGATAATGCCCTGCACTTCCGGATGATTTCCATCTCCTGCAATCAGAATGATCTCGCCGTTTTTAGAATGTTCCGAAACAATATTGTGGATTTTCAGGACAAACGGACAAGTGGCATCGCGGTAATCCAAACCAAGCTGTTCAATCGTATCTGTGACAGAAGCCGCTACACCATGAGAACGAATGACCAATGTTTCGTCCGGACGCACCTCTGCAGGAGTATCAACGATCCGTACGCCCTTCTGTGCAAGTTCGCTCACTTTCTGAGGATTATGAATAATTGCTCCGAGCGTACAGACTTTTTTCCCCTCGTCTACCAGTTTCTCTACCAGATCAACAGCTCGCTTCACACCGAAGCAAAAGCCTGCTGTCTTCGCCACTCTAATTTCCATGACCTTCCTCCCACAATTTTTGCAGTTCCGTCTGCAAACGCTGATTCAGGATTCTGGCAGCCCTGAGTGAACCATCGTCTGCTGTCATCGGCTGACCAAAACGCACCGTGATTCTGACAAACGGACGCACGTTACCCTCCGTATAAATCACCGCGGGCAGCAGCGGTGTCCGTGATTTTGCACTCAGCAGAGCTGCTCCTGCTTTGGTACGAATGGGCGGAATATTTCTAACAATACCACCCTGCGGAAAAATACCGATGATTTTTCCCTTCTTCAAGAGCAAAGACGCTTTATTCACCGAAACGGTATCGGCACTGCTGCGCCTGACCGGAAAAACACCACACATGGTGAAAAATGTTCTGACAAAAAAACCATGCTCCGTAAAGAATTCGGATTTTGCCATAAAACGAACCGGTCTCCATAATGCCAATCCCAGACATATGGGATCAAAATAGCTGATATGATTCGCACAAAGCACAAACGCACCTTTCGGAATGTTTTCTTTCCCTGCAATGCGTATACGGTAAAACGGCCGGATAAATATCCTTGCCAGAAAACGAAGAAACAGATAGATTATGATAAATCCTGCTCCCTTAACTGTTTGATTTCGTCCATGATCTTGCGGCTGGCACTGCGGAAAGCGGCAGGTGAACCGTTTTTCAGTCCCAGTTCCTCAATGGACAGCGGTTTTCCCCATGAAATAGTCACCCGCTGAAACAGTTTGACCTTTTGCTGTTTCGGCGTAATACAAACGGGAATAACGGGTGTCTGTGTCTGAAAAGCAATCATGGCAGCACCTGATTTCGGACGTAAAAACTCGCCTGTCTTGGAACGGGTTCCTTCGATAAAGATTCCCAGCAGACGTTCATCTTGTACGATCTCCTCTGCCGTGCGGATTGCTTGTCCGTCACCTGAACCTCTGTCAACGGGAAATGCACCCAGTTCACGAATCATTGCAGCACCCAATTTTTTTTCAAACAGTTCCTTCTTTGCCATGTAATAAATCTGTCGCTTCTGTGTAATGGACAGCAGCAGCGGGTCATAGTTCGACAAATGGTTGGAGCAAACGATATAAGCCCCTTTCTTAGGCAGGTTCTTCTTTCCCTTGACTTTGTAGTGAAACATCAGCTTAAAAAGCGGAATCGCCAAAATCCTGCCGATCACAAATACCAGGCTTCTTCTTTTCATAAGCCCTGCTCCTTTATGATACCGACAATTTTATCGACAACCTCTTCCAGCGTCATCTCTGAGGTGTCAACCGTAACAGCATTTTCTGCCGCTCTGAGCGGTGCTGTCTTGCGGTTGGTATCGTTATAATCCCGCTGTACAATGTCATAAAGAATCTTATCAAAATCCGCCTGCTCGCCCTTTTCTTCCAACTGCAGCACACGTCTTCTGGCACGCACTTCAGGAGAAGCGGTCAGAAATATTTTTACCTGTGCATTGGGCAGAACAACTGTTCCGATGTCCCTGCCGTCCATGATAACATCTGCATTCTTTGCAAAATTGCGCTGAAACTCCAGCAGAAATGTTCTGACAGCAGGAATCGCTGATACTCTTGAAGCCGCCATAGAAACATTTTCGGCACGAATGGCCTGGGATACGTCCTTGTCATTCAAAAGGATATGCTGCTCCCCGTTAAAGAAGATGACACGGATATCTGACTGCGGCAATAATGCTTCTACCGCTTCTGTATCATCGATAGCTACCTGATGATCAATACACGCTAAAGCAACCGCACGATAAATAGCTCCCGTATCTACATAGATGAAACCCAGCTCTTCGGCTGCTTTTCTGGCAATTGTACTCTTGCCTGCTCCGGCAGGTCCGTCAATGGCAACCGCTATCATAATTCTTCCTCCATTATTAGCAGAATATTCTTTATTATAACAAAAATATCTGAAAATTACAAGTCAACCATTTACAGAAAGTAACGTGATAAAAACCGGAATTATAGACAAATTGTTGATAGCCTGCCAGAACGGACATCATCAGAAGTTCTCCGAAAGTTTTGTGTGGTACGTCAGCACCAGACAGCCTGTTTTTATCATTTCCGCTTTCATGTACCTCGTCACTCCTTCATACTGTTACGAAAATGTCGCCAACGGCAAACCGTCCCGATACAATTTCATCTTTCCGTCTTTCACGGATACCTGAATGATAAATCCTGACGGAATATCTTCCCGACAGAAAAAGTCAAACTCCATATATTCTATCTTCGTTTCTGTCCAGTTTCCGAAAGGAGGTGAAGGATAGGCATATTGTGTACGGGTATCCGAGATCGCATAACCCGTACCGTACCGATCGGAAACAATCTGCTCTGCACGATATTTTGCTGTCATAAAAATCTGATAATTCTCCACCCTGCGCACGATTTTGGGTACAACCGTAACAGACACAATCCATAACATTATCACACTCAGCACGATTACTGCAGTTTTCAGAACCTGATGAGAAGTTTTTTTCTTTGCATTCATGCTACCCCCCTGTGTTCTCATTATTACAAACAGTTTACAACGGGTCTGTCGCACCTGTAACACCCCATCTTCAGAATACAACTTCCTTTATCTCGCCTGTATCAGAATTTACTTTAACAATCACGTCTATCGTGATTTCTTGCCTCAGCGGTATTCCATGCACAAAAACAATGTAATACGGTATGCCTTCATTATTTTTGATTTCTACCGCTATTTCAACGTCTTCATCACTGAAAGCAGGAATGCTATATTTTCCGCTTCTGACTTCCTGTAAAGCTATCTTGATAGCATCTGACCTTGATATATTTCCCGCACTTTCTTCCGTTCCCAGTGTTAAAATATTCAACAGTTCACCCGCTTCATCAAAGTTGAGCATTATCTTCATTACTGTATGGTCATCGCACATTTTTGTAAACGAAATACTCCAATGCGGGCGGGCATCTTTATTTTCCGACAGTTTTGTATTGTAGTCGGATAAAGCAAAGTCAGGAAAGTATAATGTCAGGAGATCCAGCGATTTCTGTTGGATACTCTGCTCATCAGCGAAAATACCGCTTTCGTTGAGCGGGGCTGTATTAAGAACTTCGATCAGTCTGCCCTGCGCGTTGAAATTGTAAAGATAGCGTTCATCCTCGTAAACTTTGTTCCCCTTAGTATAATTTGCCAGAAGCGTTTCTAATTCCGGCTCGCTCCGCTCTGATAATGCTGCCGTACCGTATAGCTGCCGCAGATTAACACGTTCCAATGTATCTGTACTGTGCACCACACTTACCGACTGGCTTTCCGCTGTACTCACACTTTTACTGACAAGCGGCGAAGAAACGTCTTTTGTATCCGGAACAAAACGGTTATTTGAAATGACAGCCACAACGGACGAGGAAACCACTAAAAATACTGCCATCGCTGCAAATATGTATTTTACTAAAACTTTCTTATGCGTCCTTTTTGTCTGTACATCATGAAACGCATTTTCAGCATATTTTTGCTTTTGCTTGCGAACTGCCTGAAGAACCTTTTCAGAAATAGGCGGCAGCTTTAACAGTAACATATCATCAGCAAGCATTCCCGTTGCTTTTTTCTCATTCATACTGATTCCCTTCTTTCTCCATAGAATTTTCTCAATTTGCTGACAGCATAGGTGTATTTGTTGCGTATCCTGTTATAAGGCATACCAAGAATTTCCGCTACCTGCGGAAGTCTGAACTGACCAAAAACGTGCATGATTACACATTGCTGCTCCAGACTATCCAGACATTGCAGAGCTTCTATCTGATCCACCGAATTTTCCATACGTTCTAATGCTTCATCTTCATAGGACAACGCCTCATTTTCTGCCAATACTTCTGTTTGCATCAAATGTTCCTCCTTTGCTTTTTTCTTGGAAGCATTGATGATGACCTTGAACAGCCACCCCTTTGCGTTGCTGATTGGTCTTCTTGAACCATAGGCAACAATGCTCATCATCACATCCTGCAGCACCTCTTCCCCTGATTCTCTTGTTTGAACAATGGACAAGATCAGTGCAAGCATCCACCTGCCGTTTTCCTCATAAAACTGTCGAAGAGCTGACTCATTTCCTGAAGAAATTTCTTTTATATAATTTGCCAGTTCCTTTTCCTGCAGCCATACGTTAGGCAAAAATTTCACGTCCTCCCTGTAAAAACTCCTCTGTAAATATAGAGTACCAGAAAAATACAAATTGCTGAAAAATTTTTTCGCAAAAGCTAAATTTCGTAATATTTCATAAATTTTTGACGCAGAATTTATATATATTGCTTTTCTGCGCTGTCAGATATCCATCAATCTTTGCTGTGTCCGTTTTTTCGTTCCCTGTCTGTAACGAAAGACAGAAGTAATTTTCATGAAAAGAAGTGTCGCTGAAAGTGGTTTGCTTTTTCTGATTTTCACTCGAATAATGTTAAAAAGGGCGCAAAAAATCAGCGTTTTCGAACGATACATGAAAGCCGGAAACGCTGATTTTTTTCTGTTGTCAACTTTGCTGATGTGATACGGTCAGAGCTTTTATTTTTTTTTCATTATCAAATTTTCTGTGTTAAAATCAAGATCAGACAGTATCTTTACAACAAAATCTTTTGACTCGGAAAAATCATTAAAAACCCATTTGGCAAGCACAGCTATACAGCCCTGTGAACGGTAGCAGTTCTGATATTCAAGCTGAATGTCATGAATTGCGACATTTTGCTTTTCAGATTGTATCTGCCTGAACACACCTTCTATCAGTTTATTAAACTTATTTTTGAGTTTCTCTGAACTATTGGAGCAGAATATCAGTTTGAATATGGTACGGTTTTCGTTAATATAATCCGTCAAATATGAAAAGACATCCTGCGATGGAAGCTCCTGCAGTTTAAGCATAAGGATACCCAATTCCAGAAGCACATCTTTTTCTATATTATCGTAAAGGTCATATACATCAAGATAATGTTTGTAGAATGTCACCCTGCTTATATCTGCTTTGTCCGCAATTTCCTGCACTGTTACCTTGCTCAGTTCTTTCTCTGTAAGAAGTACCGCCAAAGCATCGACAAGTGCTTTTTTTGTTTTGAGTGTACGGCGGTCTGTTTTCTTTTCGGGCACTGCAATCACCTCATTTTCATAATACACAATCTGTTATACCATAAAACAACTTCATTTTACAACATTTTCATGAAAATTTTTCGGATAAAAAATTTTATGTTATCCTCCTTGTCTTCTCTGCCCGTCAGAAAAAGATCATAGAACGGGTTGCTTTCATCTGGCACAGAAAATAACTTCAACTTGTTTCAGAACTTCATTATATTGCGGATTCAGAATAATTTCACTCCACTGCTGTTCAGAACCGGTATAGAAAATCTTTTTCAGTGCTCCGTTTCGGTTAAAGGCACCGGCTTTGATTTCCTTGACGCTTGCCGGAATTTTCAGCTCACACAGGTGATCACAATTGGAAAATGCAAATTCACCGATCACGGTCAAACCATCAGGAAGTGTAATACTTTCGATCTTATCGCACATACTGAACGCACCCCAACCAATCTGCAAAACCGGTAAGGATAAATCCAGATTTCCCGAAATACCCGGAGGGCAAAGAATCAGCGTCGTCTGATTTTTCCGGAAAACAAATCCGTCAACAGAAGCATATTCTGAATTTTCTGGTGCTACTTCAATAGCTGTCAGCGAAGTGCAGCCAGTAAATGCACTTTTATCCAGATAAGTTACACTTGCGGGAATCCATACAGACATCAGGCTTTTGCAGCTGCTGAAAGCACCGCCCTCAACAGACTGTATACCATGTTCTAAAGTAAGCTCTTTTAGACTGGAACAAGAGCTGAAGGTTTCACGCGGGATTTTTGAAACGCCGCCGGGAATTCTCACACGTTCCAACGATCTG
>CADCQO010000177.1 GCA_902803585.1 uncultured Ruminococcus sp. | reverse complement strand
TTGGCTGCGGAATAGGGATTCGAACCCCAACAAACAGAGTCAGAGTCTGTCGTGCTACCGTTACACAATTCCGCAATATTTTGTTTTGTGTTCCTCAGAACAGTATTTATTATACTATGCCGTCATGAAAATGTCAAGCCTTTTTTTGATTTTTTTTAAAATTTTTCATACAGCCGAAGATGCCTTTAAAAATCCCCTTCGGCTGTACGATTTTCGGTTGTGTAGGATAATTTCTCCGCCTTCATGCTCAAAGACGGAAAACTGCCGGAGCACGCAGGTTAAAGAATATCCAGCTTGACTGCATCGTCCTCTGCTGTAAGATGAATCGCAGCAATACCGCCCAGACGGCTGTTGACAATCGCCGCTGCGATCTTGTCCTCTACTTCTTTGCGAATGAGATTTCTCAGATCTCTCGCACCGCTCTTGCCGCCATATGCTTTTTTTGCCAGACATTTCTGTGCCTTTTCGTCAAATGTAAAGACAATGCCCTTTTCTTTGAGTGTATCTATATACTCGTTCAGCATCAGCGCAGAAATGGCTACAAAATCCTCTTCTGTCAGATGTCTGAAAATAATAATTTCGTCCAGTCTGCTCAGAAACTCCGGACGCAGAAATTCAGACAACGCTGCCCGTACCTTATCTGCCGTTGCTTCAGCTTCTGTCTTGGCAAAGCCCAAAGCATTTTCTTTGCGTTCACTGCCAGCATTGGAAGTCATTACAATTACTGTATTGCTGAAATTGACCTTTCTGCCCTGTGCATCGGTCAGAACACCTTCATCAAGAATCTGCAGCAGGATATTCAGTACATCGGGGTGCGCCTTTTCAATCTCATCAAACAGCAAAACAGAATAGGGTCTGCGTCTGACCTTCTCCGTCACTTGTCCGGCCTCTTCATAACCAACATATCCCGGAGGTGAACCGATGATCTTGGAAACAGAATGCTTTTCCATGTACTCAGACATATCCAGACGAATGAGGGTTTCAGGTGTATTGAACAATTCGCCCGCCAGCACCTTTACAAGCTCTGTTTTTCCGACACCTGTGGGCCCTACAAAGATAAAGGAAGCCGGCCTGCGGCGTGGGCTGATCTGCACTCTGCTGCGCTTGACAGCCGCTGCCAGAGCCTGAACCGCTTCATCCTGACCAATCACCTTGCTTTTGAGATTCTCTTCCAGATCAGCCAGCTTATTCAGTTCGTTCTCCTGCACCTTTGAAGCAGGAATGCCTGTCCACAGTTCAATGACGTGAGCAATATCCTCTTCGGTAACATCAATCGTCAGGGTACTCTGGTCTGTTTCGCTCATCTGCTTTTCAAGTTTGGCGATATCATAACGAACCGTTGCCAGTTTCTCATAGTCGATTTCGCTTTCAGAAGCAAGCTGTTCTTCCTGTTCCTTCAGCTGTGCCAGTCTGATGCGTTCTTTATCAAATTCTTCCAGCGCCTTATTGCGGAGCGAAGCATGTGTACAGGCTTCATCCAACAAATCAATTGCTTTATCGGGCAGAAAACGGTCTGTGATGTATCTTTCTGAAAGAATTGCTACCTTTCGGACAATATCATCTCCCAGACGTACCTTATGATAATCTTCATAGTAGGACTTGATGCCGCTGATAACTTCTATCGTGTCGCCAATAGAAGGCTCTGCTACCGTAACAGGCTGGAAGCGGCGTTCGAGAGCAGCATCTTTTTCAATATACTTACGATATTCGTTGAAGGTTGTTGCACCGATTACCTGAATTTCTCCTCTGGAAAGTGCGGGCTTCATGATATTGGCCGCATTCATAGAACCTTCTGCATCACCTGTACCGACAAGACTGTGCACCTCGTCAATAAACAGAATAACATTGCCGTCCGCCTTAACTTCTTCAATCAGTCCCTTGATTCTGCTTTCAAACTGTCCTCTGAACTGTGTACCTGCTACCAGTGCAGTCATATCCAGAAGATGAATTTCTTTTTTCTGCAGGCGCATCGGCACATTTCCAGCGGCAATTCTCAGTGCGAGACCTTCCGCAATCGCTGTTTTACCGACACCCGGTTCACCAATCAGGCAAGGATTATTTTTGGTTCTTCTACTCAGAATCTGAATAACACGATCCAGTTCCTTATCTCTGCCAATAATTCTGTCCAGTTTACCTTCCCTTGCCTTGGCGGTCAGGTCGGTACAATACGCATCGAGGTGTTTGCGTTTCTTTTTCTTCGGAGATTTGCCTTCGTCCCGCTTACTGCTTTCTTCTTTACCGGAGCCTTTCTTTTGAGGAACAGCACCTGAAAAAAGATTTTTAAAGAATGGCGGGAATGCGGGTGCACCGCCGCGGCTGAAATCATCATCTTCGTTTTCCTGATTTTCCTCAGAATTCTCCTGAGAACCCAGCAGCTCATCCATATTTTCAGGAACCAGACCGGATTCCATCAGTTCTCCCATCTGACTCTGCATCAAATCGAGATCATCTTCGGAAATTCCCATTTTCTCCATAATATCTGTTACCGGTTTAATCCCCATTTCTTTGGCGCAAGTCAAACAATAACCGACAGAATCCGATGAATCTGTCGTGTGAGAAACAAATACCACAGCGGGTCTTTTGTTGCATCTGCTGCAAAGCATCATATTTTCTTCTCCTTCCTTTCCTTCACATGACATCAGGCTTGGTGATTTATGCAAAAGACATATACTTATAGTATCACAAACAAGCCGGAATGTCTATTTTTTATTCTGTCACTTTAGGAGATATTGACTCTTCTTTTGTCTTTCGGTTTCGTTCCTGCACCAGCCGGACAAACAAAACCGTATACATCACCAATGAAAACAGCATAAAAGCAGTGGTTACAGCCAACAGCACAATCGTCAGCACTGCATTGGTGTATTTCCAGACAGCTTTTAGCAGTATCAGTGTTACGACAGAAGTATAAAAAATCACGGTAGAGAGCTTGCCGTACCATCTGGCTGCCGGCGGACGGACTTTCAGCTTGAGCAAAACAGCCCCTCCTCCCAGCATCAGCAGCTCTTTAAAAAACAATATAACAATAAAGGGGGCAATATGCGGATACAAGACATTCACACAGATAACAACTGCCATCAGCGTCAGCTTATCAGCAATGGGATCCAGAATCTTGCCAAGATTGGTGATCTGGTGAAGCTTTCTTGCCAGCAAGCCGTCAAGCATATCACTCAAAGCCGACAGCAATATCATAATTCCTGCCATTATAAAGTCCTGTTTCAACAGAAATTTGGTCAGCGGAATAATAATGATCATCCGCAGAACCGTCAGAACGTTGGGAATCGTCAGATTCTTTTTTAAGGATGGTCCCATATTGCCGGTAAACGCTCCTTTCTAAAAGAAATAGAAAAGTTCATTCAGAAAGATGAGATCCAAGAGGTAATAAGACTCGGCAAACTGATTTTTTCAATCAAGCGATAGAATATTGTATGGTTGACGCTTTCTCTCATCGCACTGCAGTTTTCAGGTGAAACAAACATCATGACAAAGTAAACGATGAGTACAATCAGCATGGAAATAAACACTGCTTCTACCACACCAACCAGCGCACCCAGCAAGCGGTTCGGCCCTGCCAGCAGTGTTTTGTTGATGCCTTTTGAAAAGTTTCTTGCCAGAAAAGCGACAACCACCATCAGAATCAGATAAACAACCATCGTCATGACACTGGAAATCATTTTGATTGCATGGGGACGAATCATTTCCTCTACTGTAGCCGGAATGCCCAGCACAGAATGATGGATCGTATCTGCCAGAGAAGTCTGGTTAATACCCAAAAGATTAAAGACGTTCAGCGTGAAGTTTGACACCGCTTTCAGTGTTTCCTCAGCAGCCTTCATGGAATCAGAGGTAGAAATACCCGCAGTCGCTTCAGTCAATCCGTTAACTATGTTTTCCTTAAACGCCAGATTATATACTAACCTTGCCAGCGCAGACGCTATAAACGATGAGGCTATGATGGCCACAATGGTTCCCACCACATTGATAGCCATATAAACAATACCCCTCCTGTAACCTGAATAGCCGAAAAGTATAATCAGTGCCGCTATACCCAGATCCAGCCAAATATTCATGACATCACCTGTTTTCTACAATAATCTTAGGATACTCTATTACTATAACATATTTTGCAAATAACTACAAGTAAATTTTCTACGATTATTTGTACAGTAAAAGAAATTTCCCATCGGATTTTTTAGGAATTTCGCAATAACATACTATGCCGGAATCAAAAAATTGCCCGCCGTTTTTTTACGAAGAAGTTCGCAGAAAACAGCGGGCAGAAGAATGATGTCACTTTTTGGCTTTGATCTTCTTCTCGGTACCGTTCAGCAGCCGTTTGATATTATCCTTGTGTCTGATAATAACCAAAGCGCCGATCATCAAAGCGATTACTGCCGAATAAATCACAAACGGCAGTGTCGGGTGCGGTATCGTTGAGAAAGATGATGTTACGTTCCGATAGTCCATAAAACGCCAGAAAAAAGCTGTAAACGCATACAGCGTAAAATTGACAAGAGCACACACGGAAATAATATGAGAGATGATAAAGAAAACAGCAAAAATCAGCAAGGCGCAGACCAATGTACGCCAGTCTGTCATCAGCATAACAGCAAAAGTCGTAACAACGCCTTTACCGCCCTTGAATTTGTAGTAAATCGGAAATGTGTGTCCTACAACCGCAAACAAGCCTGCTATGTACAGAAGATATCCCCGATACAGGTCTGCCTGTTCTCCCTGCACTGTCATCATCAGAAGAATGGCGAGCGTAACGGAAACGATACCCTTCAGAAAATCGCCCACAAATGTAATAACCGCAGGTACTTTGCCCACACAGCGCAGTACATTTGTAAAGCCGGCATTACCGCTGCCCATTGTACGAATATCCTTGTGCATGACAATCTGCGTAACAATGATAGATGTATTGACACTGCTGACCAGATAGGACACCACTGCCGCTATAATAATCTGCAGCCAGCACACCGAAAAAAATCCTGTAATTTCTTCCACGAAAAACACCTCTTATTTTTTTACCCTATTTTTTCTCGCCGCGTTCCCTGATAACAAACCGTATCGGTGTTCCTTGCATACCGAAAGTTTCCCGTATGCGG
>CADCQO010000176.1 GCA_902803585.1 uncultured Ruminococcus sp. | reverse complement strand
TACTACGGTGCCTCTTGCCTTGACAGATGTCAGCAACTATGATATTTGTGTGAAGGTCAAAGACGGTAACAACACCATTGCCAAAAAATCTCTTACGCTGAATGTTACTTTAACCCGCATAACCAACACCTCCTCTCTCTCAACAGCAGAAATCCAGCTCGGTAAAACCGTCACGGTTTACTGTTCGGCAACAGGCAGTACCGGCTTCTACAAATATGCTGTTTACTACAAAAAAGCTGACAGCGGCAAATGGACAACACAGCAGGATTATTCTGCGGGCAATACGGTAACGATTCAGCCCGCAGAATAAGGTACATACGATATTTGCGTGAAAGTTATGGATAACGTGAACAACAGCGCAAAGAAGTATTATACCATAACCGTTAAGTAATCATCTTTATACTATCCGTTATGCCGGCGACAATCTGAAACGCATGAATGATATAGATCAGGATGCCGGATGTATCTGACAGCAGGCACTCCTGCGGCAAAAAACAACGAAGGCTATGAAGAAAAAAGTATTTGAAGCTTTTCTTCATAGCCTTTTAATCTTTGCCTTTTCGCTTTACATTTTTTTCTGAAAAATCGGAAATCCGAGATTGTATCTTTCCGGCAATCGTGTTATAATAGCGTTGAACGAGTATGATTCTTCCCTTTTTGAAAGGAGTGGTCGCTATCAAACGCAGGATCTTTGCTATGCTTTTCTCCCTATGTATGATCTTGTTGTGCGGCATTTCAGTAAGTGCTGCTAACCCGGTTATTCCGAAAACCAGCTTCCCTTACGATGGCACAGATGTTCAATCATCTGTCGAATCTATCTACCGTTCTGATCATGCCTTTTTCAAGGATGAGGCGGATATTCTGACTTCCGCATCCGAAGACAAGCTGTGGGAAAAGGTGCAGGCTACTTCTGATGAGCTGAATATCAATATTGCTGTCTTTATCGGCGGTAATTACAGAACAGATGACGAAACCGTTACCTTTACCACTAACAGCATCTCTTATCTGTTCGGCAGCTCTTCCGACACGCTTTTCGTCTATCTGGACTTTGAAGGATATTCTCCGGCATACGATTACATAAGAACGTCCAACAACGCTGAGAACATCTTTACCGAAACAAAAAGAAACAAGATACTCAATGTAATGTATAAGAAGCTTCCCAAAAGCACTGAGCCTGTCTATGAAGAGCCTGTACAGCAGGCAATTTCCGACGGTCTTGATGAAATTAAAAATCAGGGATATGTCAATTCCACACAGCAAACACCAGACTACCGCAGTAATTCCCCGGCCGCTTCTCCACGTACGGAGAGAGGCAGAGAAACGCCCCGTACGGAAATAGGCAGCGAGCTTCTTGACTTTGTAAGAAAGATACCAACCCCGATTATTATCGCTGTAGTTGTCGGAATTGTCATTCTTATCATCATTTCCTCGATCGTAAAATCTATCAAGCGACGCATCAACAGTTCTTTCGGCAATTCCTACTACAACAACGGCGGCTATTACAACCAAGGCGGCTCTTATCACAGCTCACATAATGGATATTACGGCGGCAGAAGCCGTCATTATGACTCTTACCACAGCAGACCTCCCCGCCACCGTCCACCGCGAACTCATCATGAACCGCCCAGAAGCAGCCGGCCTCCGCGCAATTCCGCTCCTCCGTCCGGTTCTTCTCACAGCGGCTCTCCGCACAGTTCGGGAAGCGGACATTACCGTTAAACAAACTCTATTGCAAAGACAACAGGCTGACGCTGATCAACATGCGTCGGCCTGTTGTCTTTGCACAAAAAAGTTCGGCCACAAGCTTATCATGTGTGGTCGAACTTATATTATTCTGTTCGCCGTTTCAGAAGGATCACAGACAGGAATATCAGAGGTACACCTATTACAGCAAATATCACGATCGGAAAATCAACACCGGTCGGTATAGTGATCTGCTTTGTATTCCGGAACGCAACAATGATATCACTGTCAAGAGTACCCGAAGCACTTCGCCCTGAAAGCGCAGAACCGCTGTCTATACTGTACTCCGTCAGATAGCCCATGGCATCCTGTGCATTTTCCGTAATGGTATAGGTCAATCCATTAGACAGATTATGAAGCTCAATGGACTCATTGTGCTTGAGGGCGATCTCGGCACTTCCGTTCATAAATGTAAGAGTTCCATCTGTAACCGTATTGTCCTGCAGCGTCTTGCTGTATGAAACGCTGCCGCTGAATCCCGTGCCGCCGCTCTGTAGTACTACGGTAAAGCGGAAATCATCGTCCACATTACCCATATTTCCCGCGACAGTCTTGGAAACCGTAAGCTTTTTGCTCGACTTAGTGTTCGTCAGGCTGCCGCCTGAATACACATAATCTGGAATAATGTAATTATTTTTATCACGGTATGTCACTGAATAACCGCCGGAAAGATCAGAATTATCTGAAATGCTTTGCACTGTCGTTTTCTTTCTGCGTTTTTGAGATTTACACGCAGAGGTCTTTTTGTCTGTTACGCTTGCTGTTTGTTCATCATTCTGATTCTGCTCAAACTGATTAGCAGTTATCCCTGCGACATTTGCATCTGCTGTTTCAGACTGATTTCTGACGTTTTCATCCTCCCCCAAGGCATATCCCTCCCATAGTGAAAAACGTACGGTATTATTATATCATTATTTATACTATCGGTCAACACTTTATTATACAATTTAGCATTATTGTCTTATTGCTTATTGTCTTATACTGAATTTCTTAAACGCAAAAAGCCGGAAAGCGGCAGATTTGTCCGCTTTCCGGAAGTAAATCAGGAAATTGAGAATTTCAACTGACCGTCCGCACCGCTATAAACGATGCAGCCTCGCTTTATCATTGATTGTGCGCAATTGTCAAGTGCCTGCTTTTCCTCTTCGGTCATTCCTTCGGGAATTACATAAGAGAAAGACACATCAATAAACTGGTTGAACATTCTGTTCTCGAAATTGTTATCCATATTCGGCTCACCCTCTGAGAAAGTGACCGTCACCTGAGAAATGCCGTCCATTTTGGCTGCATTCTCATCAGGCTCATAGGAAAATTTGCTGACATCTGCAAGGGTAGATATATCGGCATCAAGATTTTTGAGCATCCACCTGCATTGATAGGTACATACCGTCTGCCCCTCATCGTTCGTACCGGTGGACGATGGCTTTTTATTGTCAAAGCCGAGGCAGAGGAGCTCCTCACCGTCCATTCTGAGAATACTTTTAGCATGAGCGGTTTCCACAGAAGTCAGAAATTCCTCCGGCACCGGAGAAACGGTATCCGGAATCGAAACGGAATAGTGCTCTTTGTTCAGGGTATAGGTAAAGACGAAATCCGAAGGCTTCATACTGCCGCTGCACGTAAGCGTGTAAAGAATACCGCTGGTATCCTTAGAACCGTTTTTAGCAACGTCAAACCCCCATCTGTCGACCAGTGAGCCGCCCTCCGGTGCTTTATTGGTTCTGCCATCTGCAAAGTCAAGCTTTTTCTCATACATATCCGAAGCATCCGGTGTATCGATCAGCACTGTGATCAATGTTGCTGTATCGGCAGCCCCGACTACGCTGTCCTTGAAGGTGGTTTCGGCATCATAGGGAATCTCGCGTACTGCCAGCGTATAGACCTTCACTTCTCCTTGAGCTGTTTCAGCCTGAAAAGCATCCGTTTCGCCTGTGCTTTCTGCAGAACTGCTGTCGGTGGTGCTGTCGGTATTGCTGCCGGTATCAGCCGCCGAAGAAGATGTGACGTTTCCGGCAGAGCTGCTGCCGGACGTTTCCGGTGCAGAGCCGCAGCCTGACGCGGACATACAAAGTACCGAAACCAATACTGCCGCTAAAAGAACCTTTTGTATAAATCTGTTTTTCATTGTATTTCCCCCTGTTATTTTATAGTCAATGACATAAATATTGGGGTTCTGATTCTCGGTTGTCACCTCGGTCGGTGCTTCTGCTGCGCAGAGGTGTCCACCGGACACCCGCAC
>CADCQO010000175.1 GCA_902803585.1 uncultured Ruminococcus sp. | reverse complement strand
TTCAGTTCACCTGACAGGATACGGTCTTTGATACCCTCAGCGATTTTGGCAAAAATAGGAACGTTTTCTGCAATAATATCCATGTTTTTTTCTCCTTTATTTGGGTAAATGACTGCATAAATATATGATGGATCAACTGACAGTATTATATACCATTTGAGAAGAAAAATCAAGTAAATATATTCTAAAATTCACATTTTCTTAAAAAATAAAAAAGCCTGTAAAAGTGACATTTCTGCTTATACGGGGCTTTACAAATGCCGAATTTTCAGTATAATAGTAAGCAGGAAAGTGTCGTTTATTGATGTTTTGATAGTATAGAAAGAAAAAGAAAAAAGAAAAGAGGTATTCTCATGAAAAAGCCCGGATTGATTATAACAGAAATTCTTTGTTCCCTGCTGTTGGCGGCATCCGGCACGGCTGTTGGTTTTCTTGTCTATGACCTGAATACCAACAATTTTCACTTTGACCGCCTGAACCCCTTTGTACAGCAGAATGAGAACAGTGAAGAAGCCGCCGAAGAAAAATCTTCCGGTGAGTCTTCTGATAAAGAGCAGTCCTCCGCTGCTTCTTCTGATGAAAAAAAGGAAAGTGACAGCGAAAGCAAAGCAGAAAATCCCTCAGAGGTTTCTGCCGGCAGTGACACCGTGCAAACCCTTCCTTTCGTGAAACAGCCCGAAAAAATCGAAGAACAGCCCGCTGAACTGACCGCCGCACTCGCACCATACAGCGACTACACACCGGCAGATGCTATTTTCGGTGACCATATGATTCTGGTCGATACCAACTCTACCGGCGAACTCAACAAAGCGAAAATTTACTGTTACCAGCGTGATGCCGGCTCCGAATACTGGTGGAACGTGATGGGAGAAGGAAAACCCATCTGTGAAGAAGCCTATATCGGTGAAAACGGCTCTAATTTTGACCCCTCACCCGATGCCGCTGTAACGCCCGGAGGTGTATTCCCCGCCGGAAAGGGCTTCTATATCAGCGATAAACCGAATACAAGCTACCCCTTGTTCCAGATCACGGAGGATACCTACTGGGTAACAGACCCGTCCTCTGAATTCTACAATCAGCGTGTAGAAGGAACGGACAAAAAGGACTGGACAGAAGCCGATCACATGATCACGTCCGAAAAGTCCTACCAGTACGGACTTGTTGTCAACTATAATACCTCCGATACCAACCCCGACAGAACCTCCGCCATCTTCTTCCGGTGCGGCAACACCCCCACAAAGGGAAGTATCGCCGTACCTGAAAATGTCATGAAAACGATTCTCGAATGGTTAGATAAGGACAGCAACATCATGATTTTCATTACCGTGTGACAAACCCGTTAACAGGAGCAGCCTATGGAACAGATTTTTTCAATCGTGATGTACATTCTGACAGGGATAGGACTGCTGATGACTTTCAGCTTCTGGCTGAGTGACATTTATCTGGACGGCAAACATTTCCGCTGGTACTACTATGTACCTGCGGGGGCAGTATGTATTCTGCTGGGGTATCTGGCACAGCACGTCTTTGTGTGGTGGCTGTATGCCCTCTCGGAAAACGCCGTTCTGACTGTCGTACTGCCGGCGGTCTATGTGCTTGCTGTCATCGGTACGATCATCGGCGGTTTTCTGCTTTTCCGCCGCAAAGACGATTTCAGCTTTCCTTTTTATTTCACCCTGTCGCTCTTCTCACTCTTCGTTCTCTCCTACTGGCTGTGTAAGGTCATCAGCGGGTGACGTTCAGCAGCCGGAAATTTCTCGCCCCTTCCGTTAAAAAGCCGAGTATCCTTTTGGGAATCAGACGGTGAAACGGAACTTCCCGCACTCCCAGAGCAAGCCTTTTCAGAATCAGACGGTGAAACGGAACTTCCCGCCCGTTCAGGCGAAAAGCTCCTTCGTTCCGTCAGAGCGGAAACACCCCTTCACACGGAGATGCGGTCATGCCACTTTCCACATTATCTGCAAAACAGGCCGGACGGTCGGTGACAAACTCACCTGACAGTCCGGCTTGTCTTATCTGAATGAAAACTCCTCTCCTTTCCGCACCGCCGGCAAAGGCACACCGCCCTGTAGCGACGGAGAAAATGCCCGTTCTGACACAAATATCTACGGTTTGTATAGAAATATTCATTGACAATTATGTGCAAATGAGATATAATTTGTTTATGCTTTGTAAAAAATATTGTATTTTTTGCTTTTATCGGCTAATTATATCTTAAAGGAGGACTTCAACCTATGAAACAGTATCCCGCAAAAAACATTCTGAACATCGCCCTTGCCGGCCACAGCGGTTCGGGCAAAACTTCGCTCGCTGAGGCTATGCTCTATCTTGGCGGTAATTCCGAAAGACTCGGCAAGGTCAGTGACGGCAATACCGTCTTCGATTTTGACCCCGAAGAAATCAAGCGCAAGACTTCTGTACAGGCAGGCGTTGCTCCTGTAGAGTGGAAGGGAAAGAAAATCAACATCATTGATGCTCCCGGTCTTTTCGATTTTGAAGGCGGTCTGTATGAAGCTGTCAGAGCCGCTGACACAGTTCTGATTACTGTTTCAGGCAAGGACGGCGTGTGTGTCGGTACAGAAAAAGCTGTCAAAGCCGCTGACAAACGTGCTCTTACAAAAGTCTTCTTTGTAAACGGTCTTTGTGACGAGAGCGCCCGTTTCTATCGTGTATTTGAAAACCTCAAAGCCTCTTTCGGCCCCTCCGTTTGTCCTGTTGTCGTTCCCTATATCGTAGACGGTCAGGCTGACTGCTATGTTAACCTTCTTGAATACAAAGCCTACAAGTACATCGACGGCAAAGCAACCGTTGTACCGATCCCCGACATGGGCGACCGTCTGGAAGGTCTGCGCACCGCTATCAATGAGGCTGTCGCAGAAACCAGTGACGAAATGTTTGAAAAATACTTCTCCGGCGAGGAATTCACCCCCGAAGAAATCATTGTAGGTGTCAGCAAGGGTGTTAAGAGCGGCACTATCAGCCCTGTATTCTGCGGCGATGCGCTCCTTACCTACGGTGTAGAGCAGCTGCTGAACGGTCTGAACTGGCTTGCTCCTACCGCTGAGGACAAATCCGCTGAACTGGCACTCGATACAGAAGGCAGCCCCGTAGAGCTGAATGTCAACGATGATGCACTGACTGCCGCTATCGTATTCAAAACCATCGCTGACCCGTTTGTCGGCAAGCTGTCCTACTTCAAAGTTGTTTCCGGCAAGCTGTCCTCTGACGCACCGCTGGTCAACATGAGAACCGGAAACAGCGAGCGTATTTCCAAAGTTATGACAATTCGCGGCAAAAAATTAGAGGACGCTCCCTACATCGGTGCAGGCGACATCGGTGCTGTTGCTAAACTCTCCGGCACCAATACGGGCGATACACTCTGTGCTCCGGCAAGAAAAGTCATTCTGGACGGTATCGACTATCCCGCACCTTCGCTGATGATGGCAATTGCTCCGAAAACCAAGGGCGATGAAGAAAAGGTTGCTCTGGGCGTTCAGAAGCTCTGCGAGGAAGACCCGACAATCCGTTTTGAAACCAATCATGAAACCCATCAGATGATTATCAGCGGCATGGGCGAACAGCATCTTGATGTTGTCGTTTCAAAGCTCAAATCCAAATACGGCACAGATGTTGTCCTGTCAAAGCCGAAAGTAGCTTATCGTGAAACAATCAGAAAATCTGTCAAGGTACAGGGACGCTATAAGAAGCAGACAGGCGGTCACGGTCAGTTCGGCGATGTATGGATCGAGTTCTCCCCGTGTGACAGCGACAATATGATTTTTGAAGAAAGAGGTGTCGGCGGTGCTGTACCGAAGGGATTCTTCCCCGCCGTTGAAAAAGGTCTGCGTGAAAGCATTTCCAAAGGCCCGCTCGCAGGTTATCCTGTTGTCGGTCTGAAAGCAACCCTTTATGATGGTTCCTATCACCCTGTAGACTCTTCCGAAATGTCCTTCAAGACAGCGGCTTCTCTCGCTTACAAGGCAGGTATGCCCGATGCTTCTCCCGTTCTGCTGGAGCCTGTCGGTATGCTGAAAGCTACCGTACCTGATGCCAGCATGGGCGATATCATGGGCGAGATCACCAAGAGAAGAGGCCGTGTACTGGGCATGAATCCGTCCGAAGACCGTATGCAGACCATCGAAGCCGAAGTGCCGCAGGCAGAAATGAGCGATTTCGCTACCTTTATCCGTCAGTGCACACAGGGCAGAGGCTACTTCTCCTTCGCCTTTGTACGCTATGAAGAAGCGCCTGCTATGGTAGCACAGAAAGTGATCGAGGAAGCCTCCCGCAACAAATAAATTCTGACCCGTTCCTATCATGAATAACACAAAACTACCTTTCCTGAAAAAAATTCAATCTTATTTACACACATTATTTACATTATTTTAACAACAAATTTCCGAAAACACTCTTGCAAGATGAATATAAATTTGTTAATATATTATCATATATCAATCAGCAAATGATTTTAGGAAGGGGGATAAAGATGGGACGCATTTCTAACAAAGACAGTAAAAGTGCTTTTGAAGATTCTTTCAAAAGAGCAACCAGTCCGATGATGACGCTTTTGTTACTGAGTGAGAAGCCGATGTATG
>CADCQO010000174.1 GCA_902803585.1 uncultured Ruminococcus sp. | reverse complement strand
TTGGGATCCTTCGCTCTCTCTACTGCTTTACGGGCTGCTTTGATATTCTGTGCAGCGCCTTCTTCCACAAGGACTTTCATGACAAAGGGCTTGAACAGTTCCAGAGCCATTTCCTTGGGCAGACCGCACTGGTACATTTTCAGTTCAGGGCCTACAACGATAACCGAACGGCCGGAGTAGTCTACACGCTTGCCGAGAAGATTCTGACGGAAACGTCCCTGCTTGCACTTCAGCAAAGCAGACAGGGATTTCAGATCTCTGTTGTTGGCACCTGTTACCGGTCTTCCGCGTCTGCCGTTATCAATCAGGGCATCTACTGCTTCCTGAAGCATTCTCTTTTCATTGCGGATAATGATTTCAGGAGCTTCCAGTTCGATCAGCTTGCTCAGACGGTTATTTCTGTTGATGACCCTGCGGTAAAGGTCATTCAGGTCAGAAGTCGCAAAACGACCGCCGTCGAGCTGTACCATCGGACGGATATCCGGCGGAATAACCGGCAGAACATTGAGAATCATCCACTCCGGACGGTTACCGGACAAACGGAAGGATTCTACTACCTCCAGACGCTTCATGATACGCGCCTGCTTCTGTCCCTGACCCTGTTTCAGGGTTGCATTCTGCTTCTGCTCCTCCAGAATTCTGAGTTCTTCCTTAAGCTGTTTGGAAAGCTCGTCGAGGTTGATGCCTTTCAGCAGTTTCTGGATTGCCTCCGCACCCATCAGCGCTTCAAAGTCGTCCTCGTACTTTTCCTTCATCTCAGCATAATCTTTTTCATTCAGTATCTGACCGACTTTCAGTTCTTCATGCTCGGAATTGATAATATCGGGATTGACCCATGTAACGATAAACGCTGCAAAATAAAGTACCTGCTCCAATGTACGGGGAGAGATTTCCAGAAGCTGACCCATACGGGAAGGAGTACCCTTGAAATACCAGATATGGGACACCGGAGCCGCCAACTCAATATGACCCATACGTTCACGGCGCACCTTTGCTCTTGTGATCTCTACGCCGCAGCGCTCGCACACTCTGCCCTTGAAGTGAACCTTTTTGTATTTTCCGCAATGGCACTCCCAGTCCTTCTGCGGGCCGAAAATAGCTTCGCAGAACAGGCCGTCTCTTTCGGGCTTTAAGGTACGGTAATTGATTGTTTCGGGCTTTTTCACTTCGCCATGAGACCACGATCTGATCAGTTCAGGGGAAGCCAGTCCTATTTTAATCGAATCAAATTCGCTGAATTCCATAAATCCTTGTCCTCCTCTTAGTCGTCATCCGTCATGATGCCACTCGGTAAAACGAAGTCATCGCCGCCGAAATCGTTAAAACCATCGTCAGCGAAACCAGCGCCGCCAAAGGTACCGCCGTCGAAATCAACTCCGCCGAATTCCTCTTCTTCCTCTTCTTCAAAAGCATTGCCGTCTTCATCAGTTACCTGATAGCCGTCTGCCCCTTCATCGGTCATAATGCTCTTTTCATCAAATACGCCGGTGGGAACGACGTCATCGTCCAGATCCTGCTGCAGATTGATCTCATTCTGGTCACGGTCAAGTACACGGATATCCAGTGCAAGGGACTGCAGTTCCTTGATAAGTACCTTGAAGGATTCGGGAACGCCGGGCTTCGGAATATTCTGACCCTTGACGATTGCTTCGTAGGTCTTGACACGTCCGACAACGTCATCGGACTTAACGGTGAGAATTTCCTGAAGTGTATAAGCCGCGCCGTAAGCTTCCAGTGCCCATACTTCCATTTCACCGAAACGCTGACCGCCGAACTGCGCTTTACCGCCCAGCGGCTGCTGTGTAACGAGGGAGTACGGACCTGTGGAACGGGCGTGGATTTTATCATCAACCAGATGGTGCAGTTTGAGATAGTACATATAGCCGACTGTGACGGGATTATCGAAATATTCGCCGGTTCTTCCGTCTTTCAGCCAGATCTTACCGTCCTCACTGATGCCTGCATCACGGAAACACTGGAAAATATCCTGCTCATGTGCACCGTCAAATACAGGTGTCATGATCTTCCAGCCGAGTGCCTTTGCCGCATAGCCGAGATGCACCTCAAGTACCTGTCCGATATTCATACGGGACGGTACGCCGAGGGGATTCAGTACGATATCCAGCGGGCGGCCGTCGGGCAGGAAAGGCATATCCTCTTCCGGAAGGATTCTGGAAACGACACCCTTGTTGCCGTGACGTCCTGCCATCTTGTCGCCTACCTGAATCTTACGCTTCTGGGCGATATAGCAGCGTACTACCTTATTGACACCCGGCGCCAGACCGTCACCGGTCTTTTCACGGTTGTCGGGGTCACTGCTCTTGCTCTTTTCTTTTGTGAATACCTTGATATCTACGATAATGCCGTATTCGCCGTGCGGTACACGCAGGGACGTATCACGCACTTCTCTTGACTTTTCACCGAAGATGGCGCGGAGCAGTCTTTCTTCTGCTGTCAGCTCTGTTTCGCCCTTCGGGGTAACTTTACCGACAAGGATATCGCCGGCGTGTACTTCCGCACCAATGCGGATAATGCCGTTGTCGTCCAGATCACGGAGCTGGTCATCACCGACATTCGGAATATCACGGGTGATCTCTTCGGGGCCGAGTTTGGTTTCTCTTGCCTCTGTTTCGTATTCTTCAATATGGATAGAAGTATAAACGTCGTCACGCACGATATTCTCGTTGATCAGAACGGCGTCCTCATAGTTATAACCTTCCCATGTCATAAATCCGATCAGGGCATTCTTGCCAAGACTGATCTCACCATTGCAGGTAGCGGGACCGTCTGCCAGTACTTCGCCTTTCTGTACACGCTGACCAACCTCAACGATTGGTACCTGATTGATACAAGTACCCTGATTGGAACGGGTGAATTTAGTAACAACAAAGTTCTGTACACGACCGGAATCATACTGTACCTTGATGCGGTCAGCGCTGACGCTCTTGACAACGCCGTCCTCCTCAGACAGGATACATACGCCTGAGTCAACACCCGCCTTATATTCCATACCGGTACCAACAATAGGTGATTCTGTCACGAGAAGCGGTACTGCCTGACGCTGCATGTTGGAACCCATAAGCGCACGGTTCGCATCATCGTTTTCAAGGAACGGGATCATCGCCGTAGCAACAGATACAACCATCTTCGGGGATACGTCCATGTAGTCTGCCTTTGAGTTTTCCAGCTCGACAAATTCATCTTTGTGACGGCCTACAATCTTTGCATGGACGAAGTGACCCTCTTTATCAAGCGGTTCATTTGCCTGTGCAACGATGTAGTTATCTTCTACGTCAGCAGTCATATATTCGACCTGACGGGTAACAATGCCGGTTGCTTTGTCTACCTTGCGGAAAGGTGCTTCAATCAGACCGTATTCATTGATCTTAGCAAAGGTTGCCAGATAAGAGATCAGACCGATGTTAGGACCTTCAGGCGTTTCGATAGGACACATACGGCCATAGTGGGTATAATGAACGTCACGCACCTCAAATCCTGCACGGTCACGGGAAAGACCGCCGGGGCCGAGTGCGGATAAACGTCTTTTGTGGGTCAGTTCTGCGAGGGGGTTATTCTGATCCATGAACTGTGACAGCGGAGAAGAGCCGAAAAACTCCTTGATTGCTGCTGTTACAGGACGGATATTGATGAGGGCATTCGGCGTCAGGGCGTTCAGATCCTGTGCCTGTACTGTCATTCTCTCTCTGATGACACGCTCCAGTCTTGCGAAACCGATGCGGAACTGATTCTGGAGCAGTTCACCGACAGAACGGATACGTCTGTTGCCGAGGTGGTCGATATCGTCTGTATTGCCGACACCGCAGGCCAGACAGTTCATATAGTTGATAGATGCGAGAATATCGTCAACAATAATATGCTTCGGAATAAGAGCATCTTTGTTCTTGCGGATTTCCTTTTTCAGTTCTTCAGGATCAGTAAATTCATCAAGCAGCGCACACAATACAGTGAAGCGTACTTTTTCGTTGATACCGCATTCCTCTTTTGCGTCAAAGGGAACATATCCTGCGATATCTACCATGCCGTTGGAGATAATCTTGACAGGATCGCCGTTAGCACCTTCTACCCACGCAACATTTACGCCGCGGTTCTCAATTTCCATTGCTTTCTCTTTGGTGATGAATTCGCCGCCCTCTGCCAGTATCTCTCCTTCACGAGGGTCGATAATCGGATATTCTTCCGCTACTCTGTGGTTTGCCAGACGATTGGCAATACCGAGTTTCTTGTTATATTTGTAACGTCCTACTCTGGACATATCGTAACGTCTGGGATCAAAGAACAGGGAGTGCAGATGTGCCTGAGAGCTTTCTACTGAAGGCGGCTCGCTCGGCTTCAGTTTTGCATATACGGCTTTCAGTGCGACTTCGGTTGTTTCCTTGTCGCCTTCTCCTTCACTGCCCTTTTCCAGTGTACAGTTAACTTTGTCCAGCGTTGCCTTGATTCTTGCGTCACCGCCGAAATATTCCAGAATATCGGCATCAGTGGGCAGTCCGGGGTGTTCCTTATCGCAGTAGGTCACCGCACGGATAAAGGTAGTAACGGGCAGTTTGCGGTTCTTGTCAATACGCACATAGAAAACATCGTTGACATCGTTTTCATACTCCAGCCATGCGCCGCGGTTCGGAATGACCGTTGAGCTGAACAATTCCTTACCGGTCTTGTCATGCTCCATTTTATAGTAAACACCCGGTGATCTTACCAACTGGGATACAATGACTCTTTCCGCACCGTTGATCACGAAGGTGCCGCTCGGTGTCATCAGCGGGAAATCGCCGAAATAAACCCAGGAGTCGATAAAGGGAGCTGCTTCCTGACCGCCTGCTCCTTCCGCACCTTCCACAGCGAGATCCTTCTTGACCAGTCTGACTTTCACCTTCAGCGGGGCAGCATAGGTAACGTCTCGTTCTTTACATTCAGCGATCGAATAATTGGGTTTGTCCTTCTCGATCTTATAGTCAATAAAGCTCAGCACCAACTTGTTCATATAATCGGTAATGCCCGATACATCATCGAATACCTCTTTCAGACCGGTAACCAAAAACCAATCGTAGGAATCTTTCTGGATTTCGATAAGGTTCGGCATCTCGATGATCTCGTCAGTGTGGGAGAAGCTCATACGCTCGGTTTTACCCAAACGCACAGGTCTGACGTTTACCATATTATCACTCCATTCAATTTATCACATCATTTTCACCGGCATAGAAACTATTGTAAAAAAATACTTGATTTTTCGCCGTAAGTATGGTATCATTGCAGTAGGTTCTCTGTACGGAACCTTAAAAGAAGGCATACTTCTACCATGATGTGTCTTATCATTCTATTACAAAATCGGCCGTTTGTCAAGTGGTTTGACAAAGGTCGGTTATTTTTTTGCCGTTTTTCTCCGTTTTCCACAAAATTTTCTTTCACCATAGAAAAAGAAACGCCCGACACCGTTGACAACAAGAAATTTGTCTTCAGACGGGTCGGGGGCTGTACTGCAGTCTTTTTTCAGCATCCTTTCCTGCGTTTTGTGTTCTTTTTGTCTGCTCCTGCAAAATCGGCAGGTGACAAAATTCAGCACCATCAACACAAAAACGCCCGACAAAAAATGCCGGGCGTCTCTGCGTTTAGAAAGGTATGCAATACTTGTAAGCAAAAATTATTTGCCGAGGAAAGCTGCACCGATAATACCGGCATCATTACCCAGCTGGCACAGGCAAACCTGCGTCTGTCTGTCGTTGTGTTTGGTATAGCGCTCTGCCTCGATAATCTTCATCAGCGGCTTGAGGAGTACATCGCCCTGACTGCTGACACCGCCGCCGATACACAGGATCTCCGGCTGGAAGATATTGATAATGTTAACCAGACCGCAGCCGAGATAAGCGATATACTCGTCTACGATTGCCTTACCGACTTCGCAGCCCGCTTCCATTGCATCAAAAGCGGTTTTTCCGGTGATTTTGCTGGTATCGCCGTCAATCATCTTATAGAGAATAGAGTCGTTATTGTAGGGGTTGATAATTGCTTCCTTGGTCATGTTGATAAGACCGGTTGCAGAAGAATAAGCCTCCCAGCAGCCTTTTCTGCCGCAGGTACACTGACGGCCGCCATGCTGGATAACCATGTGGCCCAGCTCTGCGCCGGCATAGTTAGAACCGCTGTAAATCATACCGTCAATGATGATACCGCCGCCGACACCTGTTCCAAGAGTAATGACGATAGCATCGTTTGCTTCTCTTGCAGCACCAACATTATACTCGCCGTAAGCTGCTGCATTCGCATCATTCTCGACATAGATGTCAACGCCCAGACGCTCTCTCATCATTTCACCGATCTTCCAGTTGTGGAAATTGAAGTTATTGGTAAATTCGATTACACCTGTCGCACCGTTAACAGCACCGGGCGCACCGATACCGACAAAGTTGATATGGTTCTTTGTCAGGCCAGCGCTTTCAAGTGCCTTGAGCGCAACTGCCGCCATATCGTCACAGATTTCTTCCTGCGAACGGGGAATATTGGTCTTGCAGCTTGCTTTAACGATAATATTGCCTTCCTCATCCACAACACCGGCAACAATATTTGTACCGCCGAGGTCAATACCGAGATAATACATAACGTGATTCCTCCTAAAAAATATTCTGCTTTATGATTATATCATATTGCACAATTTTTGAAAAGAGAAATTAAAAAATTTACGAAAATTGTTGTTTTATACAATATTCAACCCTTTTTAATGGTAATTTTGCCCTGCGGTTGATTATTTTGTATCCTGACAGTCCACCAACTTTACCGTCAGAAACAGGAACAGCACGAGCACTGCCAGACTGGCGATTGATGCCTTCGCTGTATCCAGTACAGGACTTAAGAGCATCATGCTGGGGGAGTACTGTATGAGGTTAATGTCTGTGTTGAAGAGCTTGCTCAGACCAAAAGAGAGAGGTGAGTAAATCATCTGCATCATGCCCAGACCAAAGATAACGCTGAAAACAGTGGAAAGGGTTTTGTTGTGCAGACCTGTCGTACAAAACAGCAAGACTGCTGTCAGACTGGCAGCAATCAAAAATTTCAGCAGGAAGTACAGCAATCCGTCGGAGATATTATCATCAAATTGAATGCCTCTTGTGGTCAGCATACCTACACTCGTGCCCAGCACACCGCACAGCATCAGAATAAGGTTATGTACCACAGCGACAACAATGTATTTTGAAATTGCTGCACGGCTGCGGTAGGGAATCTGTCCTACGATATTCTTGACAAAGCCGCCGGACAAATCAAGATACAGGAAATTGGTAGCGGACACCAGAACTACGATCCACAACAGGAACACGCCGCCAAAACAATCACTGAAAATTTCCGACATCGAACAGGGGTGCAGCACCATTTCCAGTTGCCTTGGCGATTCGCTCACATCTGTAAACGAATGAGTAATCAGTGCCACCAATATCTTCAGGACAATAGGAAATGCCATCGTAATGAAAAAAATAACAGCACAATATACAAAATAACTCTTAGTTTTTCTGAGTTTGAACAGATCCATCTTCAGCAGATTCAGCATTCTGCTCTCCTCCTTCCTTAGTAACAGAAAGATAATATTCTTCCAGTGAGAAGCTTTCTATTCTGACTTCCTTAACGAAGATATCCTGTTCTATCAGTTTCTTCACCAAATTATGACTTCTGTCCAATTCTCCGCGAAAACGTATTACTCCTTCAGGTTCGATGTTTGCTTCTCCTATTCCCATCTGGCGGATAATGCCCAGCGTCTTTTCATTGTTGTCAGTACGGACAACAGTAAAGTCACCGCTGCGCTTATGCAGTTCTTCCGTAGTGAATTCGTCAATGAGTTTTCCACGGTCAATAATGCCGTAAGAGTCCGCCAGTTTGCCCAGCTCGTCCAGAATATGGCTGGAAATCATGATGGTAATGTGGCGTTCATCTCGCAAATTTGCCAGCATCTGACGTACGTCAACAATACCCTGCGGATCAAGACCGTTGATAGGCTCATCAAGTATAATCAGCTTGGGATCACCGATCAATGACAGTGCAATGCCCAATCTCTGACGCATACCCAAAGAGAAAGAACCGGCTTTCTTTTTTCCTGTATCACTCAGTCCGACTAATTCCAGCAAGTCCTGAATGTACTTCTTGTTATCTTTTCCCATTGCCAGACACTTGGCACGAAGATTATCATAAGCTGATAATTTAGGATAAAGACCCGGTGCTTCGATCAGTACGCCGACTTTGCACATTTCCTCTCTCATTTGCTTTCCTTCCTTGCCAAACAGTGAATAACTGCCGCTTGTTGCATTGGAAAGTCCGCTCAGTATTCTCATAATAGTGGTTTTTCCTGCGCCGTTGCGTCCGATCAGTCCGTAGACCTCACCTTCCTTTACATGAAGATGAACATCATCAATCGCCGCTTTATGGTCATACTTTTTCGTCAGACCTTTCGTCTGAACCAGATACTCCATGTGTGGTGCACCTCCTGTTATTTGTGGTACTTTCCCCCGCCGCTGATTTGAAATGCTCTGTAAATCTGTTCACAAAGCATCACTCTCGCCAACTGATGCGGGAAAGTCATTTTTGACATGGACATTCTGAGCCGCGCCGCCTGTTTTACTTCATCTGACAAGCCCCATGAGCCGCCGATGATAAAAACAATGTGGCTGCACCCGCTCACCGCCATTTCCGTGATTTCCTGTGCCAGTTCTTCTGAAGTACGCTGACATCCTTCTATGCACATGGCGACTGCTGCTGCTCCTTTCGGAACAGCAGACAACAACCGCTGTCCCTCTTTTTCGAGGGTACTGCGGATATGTGCCGGCAGCGGCTTGTCAGAAATACGTTCTTCTTCCACTTCAACAATGCGAAATTGGCAGAACCCTTTCAATCTTTTGGCGTATTCCTCACAAGCCTCTGTCCAGTAGCGTTCTTTCAGCTTGCCGACACACAAAATGGTAATTCCGATCAACCTATCACCTCCGTACCGGAACAAAAAGCACCAATTCTAATACTTCCCGTATGGTGAACTGTGTACTTTCAGAAAATAACGGGACGTGCATGATAAATTTCCGGAACAACGCACAGCAGAAAATCCTTGTTCTGTTTCATTCCTCTGCGTTCCAGTTCATACAGAGAAGCCTGCATCGCCAACTCCGGAATGTTGTTTTCCTTGCTGAGATGTGCCAGCAGCAGGCGCGTTGTACCGTTTCTGACCAATCTGACAGCTTCTTCAGCACAACATTCATTGGAAAGGTGTCCGACATCTGACAGAATTCTTTTTTTCAGCGCATAAGGATAGTTCCCGCTCTGCAGCATTGCGACATCATGATTAGATTCCAGAACTACCGTATCACAGCCCGAAAGAGCGTTTCCGGCCTCCGGCGTAATGATACCAGTATCCGTCACAAAAGCTGTTCTGCGGCCGTCCTGCGTTTCAACAACATACCCATAGCCCTCCGTACAGTCGTGAGAAATGCGGAAAGGCTCAACCGAAAAATCATCCAGCTCCACGCCGTCAAGGGTCATCGGTTCTATATCAACCTTTTCGTCAATCAGTCCCTTTGCTTCCAGAACTGCCGCCGTTCCATAAGAGGTGTACACTCTGATATGGTGACGGGAAGCAAAGACCCTGAGCGCACTCACATGGTCAGTGTGTTCGTGGGTAATGAAAACAGCCTGAATCTTCCTGCTGTCAATTTCATGTTCGCGAAGGGCATTGTCCAGCTGTCTGGCACTTCTGCCGCAGTCGATCAGGATACCTTTTCCGGCTGTTTCAAGGTAGTAGCTGTTTCCTGAACTTCCACTGTAAAGCGGACATAATTTCGGCATATTCCCCATCTCCTTCCCTGTTTTTTCCGTCCCCGACCTATTGTACCCTATTCCCCTCTGATAGTCAAGAATACAAATTATACACAATTCTCCCGTTCCCATCAAAAAAGCACCTGCTTTACAGCAAGTGCTCCGGTTCAGTGTATGGTTATGCTCTTTGTACAGCGCCGTCATCCGTGTATACGATGCGGATATCTGCTCCCAGCCCCGCAAACTTTTCTACAACGTCCTCATAACCGCGCTCGATATGGTCAATGTCTTCAATGTGCGTCGTACCGCCCGCCGCCAGTGCCGCAATAATCATCGCTGCCCCAGCCCGCAGATCAGTGGCTCTTACAGGTGCGCCGTTAAGTTCCCTGACACCCTCGATCACCGCTACTTTGCCGTCTACGGAAATAACCGCACCCATGCGCTTCAATTCCTCGACATAGCGGAAACGGTTATCCCACACTGCTTCCGTCACGATACTCGTACCCTGTGCCAGCGACAGCAGGACAGCAATCTGCGGCTGCATATCTGTCGGGAAACCAGGGTGAGGCATCGTTTTCACGTTACAGCGCCTGAGTGCTCCTTTGCGGTAGACCCGCACAGAGTCCTCGTTTTCTTCTACACAAACGCCCATTTCACGCAGCTTTGCTGTAATCGGTTCAAGATGCTTTGTGATGACGTTGGAAATCAGCACATCTCCGTCAGTAGCCGCAGCAGCTACCATATATGTACCTGCTTCGATCTGGTCGGGAATGATGGAATAGGTTGTACCGCTGAGGTACTTTACACCGTTGATCTTGATAACGTCTGTACCTGCGCCGCGAATATCCGCACCCATCGAATTGAGGAAGTTTGCGAGGTCAACAATATGCGGTTCTTTGGCAGCATTTTCAATAATGGTTCTGCCCTCTGCCTTGACAGCTGCCAGCATAATATTGACAGTTGCTCCTACGGAAACAACGTCCAGATATACACGTCCGCCTGTCAAGCGGTCAGCCTTTACACGAATCATACCGCCCACAACATCGTGCTCGGCACCGAGAATTGCAAAGCCTTTCAGATGCTGGTCAATTGGTCTTACGCCGAAATCGCAGCCGCCGGGCAGCGCTACTTCTGCACAGGAGAACTTGCCCAGCAATGCCCCCAGAAGATAGCAGGATGCACGCATACGGCGGACAATATCATAATCCGCTACCGGTCTTCTGATATAGCTGGGGTCGATTTCCAGTGTCGTTTTATTGATGCGGTTGATTTTCGCACCCATTTCGTGCATGATGTTTGCAATCAGATTAACGTCCATAATGTTAGGAATATTCTCAATACGGCACACACCGTCAGAAAGAATAATAGCAGGAATGATCGCAACAGCCGCATTTTTGGCACCGCTGATACGAACAGTTCCATGGAGCTTCCTTCCACCGTTAATAACGATCTGTTTCAAGCTGCAACACTCCTCATAGTTTGTCTGTATGAGTATCTGAAACGGCAAATCGTTTCAGGGAAAAATCAGAAAATACACTGTCAAAATCATCAAGTTTGACAGTGCCGTTTTGTAGATATTGCATCAAAGAGCAGACGGATAATTCTTCTAAAAAACAATCCATCTTTTGTTATCATAATACAAAGAAAGCGGATTGTCAATAAGAAATCCGCTTTATTACAGGATTGTCACTCAAACTATCCATTTTGAACAATAACAATAACATTTTCTTACATTTATCGTCGCTTCGTTCGACAAGTTGTTCAGCTTTACAATACCAAATATTTCCCTTTACAGCAGTATTTTCCGTTATCTATACTATTTTATGCTGTCAGGCATTGTAGAATTCATACAAAGCACGATAGGTTTCATAAACGTCGATCTTCGATACAATCTCAAAGGGAGCGTGCATACACAGTACCGGTACGCCCAGATCAACAACATCTGCGTTAAGATTGGCAACAAATTTTGCAATCGTACCGCCGCCGCCGCCGTCCACCTTGCCAAGCTCGCCTGTCTGCCAGAGAACATTTTTATCGTCCAGCAAACGGCGGATTTTCGCCATATATTCAGCTGTAGCATCAGAAGTGCTGTATTTGCCGCCGCTTCCGGTATACTTTGTAATAACAGCGCCGTTGTTCAGGTAAGAAGCATTGTTGCCCTCAAAAGCAGAAGCATAATTCGGATCAAATGCCGCATTGACATCTGCGGAAAGACAGGTTGTTTTCTCCATTACATGACGCAGAGCAGTACCGTCCGCCGTGCACAGATCAGCAATAAAGTCTGCCATATAGGTACACTTCATGCCTGTTGCACCGTCAGAACCGATCTCTTCTCTGTCCGTCAGTACTGTGATAACTGTGCTTTCCGGCACTTCGGTGTTCAGTATCGCCATGACTGCGGGATAAGCACATACTTTGTCGTCATGACCATACGCACCGATCAGGCTGCGGTCAAAACCGACATCTCTTGCTTTGCCTGCGGGTACCATTGTCAGATCAGCCGACATGAAATCCGCTTCTGTAAAGCCATACTTTTCATACAGCAGCTGCATGATATTCAGCTTAACGGACTCGCTTTCCTCGTCTTTGCGGAACGGACGGCTGCCAATGAGTACATTCAGCATTTCACCGTCAAAAGCCTTTGTCATCACCTTTGACATCTGGTCAACCGCCAGATGCGGCAGCAGGTCGCTGACAACAAAACACGGCTCGCTTTCATCGTCACCGACATAAACATCAATCACACTTCCGTCCTTCATAGCTACTACGCCATGCAGCGCCAGTGGAACAGTCGGCCACTGATACTTTTTGATGCCGCCGTAATAGTGCGTCTTGAAAAAGGCAAGGTCATTGCTTTCGTAAAGCGGGTTGGGTTTCAGGTCAAGACGGGGCGAGTCAATATGGGCAATACCCAGTCTGACACCGTTTTTGGTTCCGTTCTTTCCGATAACGCAGAGCATCAGCGCCTTTCCGCGATTGTTGACATATACCTTGTCGCCTGCCTGATAGGTTCTGTTTCTGTCGTAAGCCGAAAAACCTGCTGATTCCGCCATCTGAATGGTGGTGGTCACGGCTTCACGCTCTGTTTTTGCCTTATCCAGAAAAGCAGTATAGCCCTTGCAGAAATCGTCTGCTTTGGCGATTTCCTCCTGCGGGAGTGTCTTTGCACCGCTTTCTCTTTTCAGCAGCAGCTTTTCCTTCAGCAGCTCCATCTCTGTTTTTTCTTTTTTCTCGTCTTTCATCAATAATCCTTCTTCCGTTTAGAATTTACGGCTGAAAATACAGCCTGTTATAGATACTTTCATGCTGTGCCACCAGTTTGCGGTAGCGGTTTGTTTCGGAAAACGGTACTTTTTTGAGAGTTTTTCCATCGTCCGAATACTGCGGGTCTTTCAGCCACTCGTCTACATGACCCGCTCCCCCGTTATACGCACAAATGGCAGTATCCTTATTGCCATATTTCTCTAAAAGTATGGACAGCAGTTCGACTCCGTAATCAATATTGACAGCAGGGTCATACAAGTTATCCACCGTATAGCTGTTATCTTCTTTATAGTATGTCTGAAGCCATTTAAAGGTGTCCGGCACAATCTGCATCAGTCCGACTGCACCTGCCTGTGACTTTGCATTGGGGTCAAAATCACTTTCTGTCTTGATAACGCCGTATATCAGCGCTTTGTCCACATGATACTTTTCAGCGGCCTGACGGACTTCCGCTTCATATTTCAGCGGGTAACTGTCCTCCAGCATTTTCTTGTTGCCCCACCGCAGCAAAAAGGCTGTACCGACTAATCCGACAACAATGATAAGCAGATACACAACTGTCTTTACCGTTATTTTTTTCATATCACACCTCTTTATGTTCCCATTGTCTGAGAATATCAGCAGCCGTTTTCCTGACTTCTTCCAGCGGTCTTGCACCGTCTATCACAACATCTGCTTTTGCGGTATAGAAAGTACTGTCCTTCTGTGCCTTCATTCGCAGCAAAGCCTCTTTTTCCGTCAGGCTGTCCCTCTGCATGATTCTTTCCAGCCGTACTGCATGAGGTGCTGTCACTGCTATAACCTTTTCACACAAAGCATCACCGCCGCTTTCATACAGCAACGGGGCATCTATCACGATCCACCCGTCAGAATGCTGACGATACAATGTAATATATTCTTCTATGCGCCGTATTATCCACGGATGCGTGATTTTATTCAGCATTTCTGTCTTTCCGGCATCGGCAAAAGCTCTTTGTGCCAATAATTTCCTCCGGCAGCAGCCCTCGCTGTCTATTATATCATATCCGAACGATTTAGCAAGCATTTTCAGACAATCCGAGTCTTTGGCGAGAGCTTCTCTTGCTACTTTGTCAGCATCAATGACATAACAGCCGAGTTCCTTCATGGTATCTGCTGCGGTACTTTTGCCCGCACCCGTAGGCCCTGTCAGACCGATGATATTATGCAAGCGAAATCACCTCAAATCCTGCAGCTCTTATGATGCGGTTATACACTGCCAGACCCACACCCTCGACCGAAGGACAATGTGCATAAAGTGTCTGACAGCCTTTTTCGTCCGCCTGACGCAGAACAGCAAACAACTGGTTAGCCTGCGTTTCATAATCGCCCTCTTTGCCAAGCACCAGATACGGCAGCTTCAGGTCGTGACGCTCTTCTTCATAGCAGAGCACAGCCGTTTTTCCGTCATTATGTGCATTCACAAACTGTAAAAAGGCTGTTCTGTCGCCTTTCAGCAGAACAACATTCGCTTTTGGTGCGTAGTGCTTGTATTTCATACCGGGACTGGCTGCCTGCTGCCCTTCTGCCAAAGGGTGCAGGACGGCTTCGTCCAGTATCACTTCTCCGATAACCTCCCGCAGCTGTTCCAGCGTAATGCCGCCCGGACGCAGCAGGCGGGGCGGATCCGCAGCCAGCGTAATGACGGTGGATTCTACTCCCACACTGCACGAACCGCCGTCAATGATCGCATCAATTCTGCCGTCCATATCAGCAATCACATGCTGTGCGGTGGTCGGACTGGGACTGCCGGACAAATTCGCGGAGGGTGCCGCTAACGGTGCAGAAAGACGGATCAGTTCACGGGCTGTTTCATCAGACGGACAGCGTATTGCTACCGTGTCCAGTCCTGCGCTGACTTCCGGAGGGATTTTGTCCGATCTTGGCAGAATGATCGTCAAAGGACCGGGCCAGAAAGCCTCAGCAAGTTTTCTGGCTTTTTCGGGGAATTCTCTGACTAAATCATCTATCTGGGACAGTTCCGCAATATGCACAATGAGAGGGTTATCCATCGGACGGCGCTTTGCCTGAAAAATTTTAGCGACCGCCTGACCGTTGAGAGCATCTGCCGCAAGGCCGTAAACGGTTTCCGTAGGCATGGCAACAAGACCGCCGCTTCTGATAATGCCGGCAGCCTTTTCTATCTCATCTGTATGGAGTAATAAGGTTTTCATATCTTTCCTTCGTTCCTTTACTGTAATGCTGCATACAGTATACAGCAAAATGCCGTACTTTGCAAGGCTGCACAAAATCAATTTTTTTCGTTCAGCCGCTTCAGAACCACTTTTTCGCTGTATCAGCCAATGAAAAAACCGGCCTGCCCGCAGCGGAACAGGTCGGTTCTGATAACTTACCCGAAACGGGCAGGTTTTCTGTTCAATTAGTCTGTCACAGTGACAGCGGAAAGTTTAGCGGAAGCGTAAAGGTTTTCTCCGTCCATTACCTCAATGAAGGGAACATAAGAACCTGCAGCCGGGAACTTATAAACATATGTCATGTAAGGAGAACCAGTTTTTTCTGTGCTGAGATAGGTTTTCTTTCCGTCCTTGATGTAGCCGAATTTGTAAG
>CADCQO010000173.1 GCA_902803585.1 uncultured Ruminococcus sp. | reverse complement strand
GACGTATGTCTTCTTACCGTCCTTGATGTAGCCGAATTTGTAAGTGTAGCTGCCTGTGCCGCTGCTGACAGAAGCTGTGGACTGGAAGCACTGTGTCTTTTTGATTTTATAGGAAGAAACAGCACCGAATTCTACTTTGAAATCCTTTACAGTAACAGCAGACATCTTTGTAACTCTTCTGGCGCCGTCTGCATCTGTGAGTTCCAGTACAGGGATATAAGTGCCGGCCTCTTTGAACTTATAAGCATATACCATATAGGGTGAAGCTGTCTTAGCAGTCTTTACATATGTAGTAACGCCGTCTTTGATGTAGCCGAATCTGTATGTATAGTCTGCCTTACCGCCGCCGACAGAAGCTGTTGCCTGAAAAGCCTGCTCTGTGCTGATGGTGCTGGAAGAAACCTTGCCGAAAGCTACCTTGAGGTCTTTTACAGTAACAGCGCCGAGCTTGTTGGAAGCGTAGAGGTTCTGTCCGTCCATTACCTCAATGAAGGGAGTGTATTCACCTTCGCTGGTGAACTTATAGACAAAAGTCATGTAGGGGGAAGCGGTTTTCTGAGTCTTGACGTATGTCTTCTTACCGTCCTTGATGTAGCCGAATTTGTAAGTGTAGCTGCCTGTACCCTCAGCAACAGAAGCGGTTACCTGAAATCCCTGTGTTTTGTCGATGATGTAGGGAGAAAGAGCGCCGAAATCTACTTTGAAGTCCTTTACAGTAACAGCAGACAGCTTGCTGGAAGCAATGACTTTATCGCCGTCTGTTACCTGTACAACAGGAACATAAGAGCCGGGCTTAGTGAACTTATAGGTATAAGACATATATTCAGCGCCGGTTGTCGCCGTCTTGGTATAGACCGTCTTGTTGCCTGTGGTATAGCCGAATTTGTAGGTATAGCTGCCCTTGCCGCCTGTGAGGGAAACTGCTGTCTGGAAAGCCTGTTCCGTGCTGATAGTGTAGGGAGAAACAGCGCTGAAATCTGCCTTGAAGTTCTTTACAGTGACTGTTGAGAGCTTGCGTGTCACTTTGGAACCAGAAGCATCTGACACCACTACAACAGGAACATAGGAACCTGCTGAAGTGAACTTGTAGTTATATGTGACATAAGGAGAACTGGTCTTGATGGTCTTAACGTAGGTGGTCTTGCCGCCCTTGCTGTAACCAAATTTGTATGAATAGGGAGCTTTGCCTTCACTTACAGAAACTGCAACGGTGAAGCACTGTGTCAGGTTGATTTTGTAAGGGGAAAGAACGCCAACAGATGCCTTGACACCGCTGGAAACAGATGCTGAAGCAACTGCCTGTGTTGTAGTGCTAACTGCCGCACTGGCGGATACTGCTGAAATACCGGAAGTCATCATGACTGCAGACGCTAACAGAGCAACGAAAGTTTTTGCAATTCTTTTGTTTTCCATAAACAATTCTCCTGCCTTATTTTTATTTATCGGTTCTCTCTTGACCATCAAGATTATACAATATTGGTGATTTCACTGTCAACGTAATTCCGGCAAAAAAACAAGTTCTACTTTTCACATAGAAATCACTTTTTTCAGGACGATGTTTTCGGTTATTTTGTTAATAGTCTGTTAATATTTTGTTCTCAGAAAAGACAAAAATTTGCAGTTTTCCCCTGAAACAGCAAAAAGTCCGATGAAAAACAGAAGCTTTTCATTGGACTCGCATCTCTTTATGTCCCAGAAGGCGGGTTTTTATCATCATATGTTCCTGAAGGCGGGTATTCGTCATCATCGGCATTTTCTATATAACCTGTATAGGGTCTGGATACATCATCGGGAACATCTTCTTTTTTCAGACCCTGCGGCACATTGATTTTCCGGCGTCTTTTCAGATACTCAAAGATCAATTTGTCAACGAACCAGCTCAGAACAAACCACGCCAGCACAAGAAGCTCTGCACCCCCTATGAAAGTCATCACAATGCTGTAAACCGTATACGGCAGGTTCATGTCCTGACAATCAATGAAAACCGCTGTAAAATCATTTTCTGAAAGTCCGTACTTTTCTGTTTTCTCTTTCGGAATCTTTTCATAGGCTGTTTTCGCCATCGGAGGCGTAAAGGGTTTAGCGTAACCGCTGTATTCAAAGAAATCATAGTTATCCGTTGTGACCTGTTCCATAAAGTAGGCCTGCTGAGGTGTTTCGTCACCGTTTGCCCGCATGACAATGAGCTTTTTTTCGGGGGTCAATGCAGCAAGATACCACACCTCTGTACGAACATTCACGATATCCTTGTAAACGTGGATAATTTCGTTCTGCTGAAGACGGCCTTCGATTTTATCATCCGCTTTCAGCGAAGTCAGCTGGTCAGATGTGATTTTCTCAGGAATATGTGCATTGTAGGAGATCATCTTTCCGCCGCTGATAAACTGAAAAATACTGCACAATACCAGTACCGCTGCAGCAGCAAGACGGATCTTTATGTAAAATTTGGGCAGATGTTCCTTCTTCCGCATTGTTTTCCCTCCTTACTGCCATGTGTCAATAACGCCAGCGTTTATTTTCAGGATTTTCAGAATCGTCACCCTCGCTTCCCTCTACATAGAAATTTCCTTCCTCGTTCAGACCGCCGGAATAGAACGAAACATCGTCGTTCGGGCGCATCGGCGCAGCAGGCGGAACAGCTTCATCCGGCAATGGTTCTTCCGCTGCCTGTTCCTCAGACTTGGTGAAATGGTATTCTTCTGATGAAGAAGCGCCGTCATCTCTGTGAATGTTATAATCCGTATTGACATAGAAAGAATCCGAATCGTTGTCGCTTCCGCGATAAGTGTCGACATTTTCAAGGACAAGATCCTCTTTGCGGATTTTCAGTTCCGGTTCAATTTTGCCCCGCTGTACGAGAATGCCATAAATCATATTATTGATGGATTTTTTCATCACGAACAGGATAACAGCCAGCATCACAACAGCACCGGCAACAGAAGCAATGAACGCTGACCAAGTATAGTTTTTGTCGATTTCTCCTACATTGATGATCTGACCGATAAAGGATTGAGATGACAGCTTGTAAGGATAGTAAGTATTGTTCAGGGACATATTGGTTTCTATTGACTGCATGGTGAAGTCATTCATGCGCCTGACCTTGCCCTGATAAGTAATGCTGGAAATCTCCCCGTTCACCATTTTTTGCGCTTCATGGTAAATATCCGAACTGGATTTGCTGACAGCAGAAAACGCCATGATGTGCTTCTTTTCCGACAGTACCACCAGAACAAGAACGGGTTCCTGATTGGCGGTCGTGTCAGGAAAAGACAGAATCACATCACTTCTGTCAATGGTGCCTTTGACCATGATATCATCTTTCAGATTATCATAATCAGCAGCGGAAATGCTCTTATATTCCATCGTCATCTGATTCAGCATTTTTACAGCCGCCACGATCTCTACTAACATCATAACGGCTGCCACCAAAGCAATAAATACTTTCAGACGGAAAAATTTTTGCGGTTGATAGTGTATATTTGTCATAAGCAGCTACTTCCTTTCTTGTTACGGCTCTTCTCCTGCCAACTGAGCGGAACGGTCGGCAGTAATCAGCGCATCTATCACTTCATCTATTCCGCCGTTCAGAATATCGTCAATCTTGTACAGCGTCAGTCCGATACGATGATCTGTCACACGCCCCTGCGGATAGTTATAGGTGCGGATACGTTCACTGCGGTCGCCCGTACCCACCTGACTGTGACGCTGTTCTGCAACATCATTCTGCTGACGTTCCCGCTCCGCTTCCAGCAGGCGGGATTTCAGCACCTTCATGGCTTTATCCTTGTTCTTGTACTGGCTGCGTTCGTCCTGACATTCTACGACCAGACCAGTAGGAAGGTGTGTAATGCGGATAGCAGACTCAGTTTTGTTGATATGCTGACCGCCTGCGCCGCTTGCACGAAAGGTGTCAATTTTGAGATCGGTGGGGTCAATATTGACTTCAACGTCCTCTGCTTCCGGCAGTACTGCTACCGTAACCGTAGAAGTGTGTATTCTGCCCTGTGTTTCCGTTTCCGGTACACGCTGCACCCGATGGACACCGCTCTCGTATTTCAGGCGGGAATATGCTCCCTGACCGGTAATCATGAAGCATACTTCCTTATAACCGCCCAGTTCTGTTTCATTGGCATTCAGCAGTTCTGTCTGATAGCCCTGCTTGACGGCATACATACTGTACATACGGTACAGAACCGCCGCAAATAATGCCGCT
>CADCQO010000172.1 GCA_902803585.1 uncultured Ruminococcus sp. | reverse complement strand
CGGGTGTCCTTGTATTAAAGCTTGAACAGCCGCCCCTTACAAACGGATTTATGAATATCTGCTTTGAATGAAAAAACCTCTGTGCAAAGCGGACAGCACCAAAAATGCCGGAATATCCTTTGTCAAGAAGCTCATCAAGACCGTATGAACCTTTGTAAACGATAGTCCATATATTTTCATCAACTTTTTTGAAAGTAGAAAGGGTTTCTTTTCTTGCCTTTAATATTTCCTGTTTATTTCTTTTCATTTTCTTCAGTCCTCCGGATATCAGCCTGTTTTGGTGTGATCTATAAATAATTTAAGCACATCTGGACTGTTTATTACACGGCATGTCTTGATCTGATTTTGAGATGCACCTTGTTTCATCCTGTATTCCCTGTACTCACGGAATGTATTTCTCTCTACCTGACATATCAAAGACGGAGAAGTTTCTCCGATATTAAGCATACGTCCGTGTTCATGGTTCATTTCTGAAAGTTTCTCGTCAAATATTGCAGCGAAGCGTATTTTTTGTTCTTCAGAAAGTTCCTCTTCAGTTTCAAGGAAAAGCATCAGTCTCCAGGGAGAATGGCTCGTATCAGGATAAAGTGTATAATCCGATATATGTATATTTGTTGCTTTTTCAAAAGCTCTCATAGCGTTTGTTATATGCTCTGCTGTCAGCTTTACTCCCGTTATGTTTATGACCTGATTTTTGCGGTAGGCAAAACGTATCAAAGGATTTTTTCCTTCAAAGCCTGTTACTCTTATAACATCCTTTATCAGATATCTGTAAAGGCCGGACAGATTTGTTATGATAAGTTCATAGAGCTTTCCAACTTCAAGCTCATGACGCATAAGCGGTCTTTCTACTTCTTCTCCTATAGGGATAAATTCAAAAAATGCACTGTCAGTAAGCATTAAATAGTCTTCGCATTCAGCAGCCGGAGCATTTGCGATCAATGCTTCACTTGAAGAATATGTTTCATAGTAGAATGCCACATCGCTGCCGCAGTAATCACGCAGCTTTTTTGCAAAGCCTTCAAATTCTCCGGTACCTATGCCCATGATAACGCTGAGTTTTTTCCATATTGCGGTCATGATGCCGCTGTATGTATGCTCGTTTAATATCTTTCTCAGTTCATCAGCTCTTTTTTTATCGGGACGGAGTTTTTTGTTAAGCTTTGCTTTCAGATCATCTGGCATTTCGACAGAATCATTTATCTTTCCGTTTGCTATGTCATTGATGAGCATATCCTTGTTTTCAAAAATATATGTCATAAGGTCTGTGATATTCGACATGAACACGGCAGACATATATACGAGTTCACGGTCTTTGAGTCCATATAAAGCTTTAAGGTACTTCATATCTACACCATCGCCATAGCCTATCAATTCTTTAGGCAAACAGGTAACGATCGGTACTGCAAATTCTGCACTTTTCAGACTATATGCAGATATAAAACCTTCCTGAATACCGCTTTTTGTAGAATTGATTTCTATTTCAGCAGTATTCAGTCCTTTTCCGCTTAGAATTCCACGTTTTTTCATCTCTTTATATATTATGTGCACAAAAATAGAGAATGTTTCCCTGCATGACTTAGTCGCTTTTTTTATAACAGGTATACGTTTCATTTCACCGGATGTACCCGAAGTTCTGGCAAAAAATACGACCTTATCGGCAGTCAGCAGATTCTGTTCGCCTTTCTCGGCTATACGATCACTATATTCCCTGTAGTCATCATATGTTGTCAGCGGAACTTTGTCCTGATAATCCTTTATTGTACGGATATCCGAAAAGCCGTATTTTCTGCCGTATTCTGTATTTCTGTTTTTCCTTACGAGCTTCAAAAGAAGTTTTTCACTAACCTTGTCAATATTCCTGCTGTCTTTGAACTGTTTTCTGCTGCATATTCCTCCGTAAATGGAAACTATCTTCAGTATAGTAAAATTCAATATTTTGTCAAACAAATACATTTTTATGCTCCCTTTTCTTAACGTCTTTTTTCTTCTTTTCGTGATCTGTATTTTCCTGTTCTGCGAACTTTATGTATTTTTCGAGAGTACGATAAAGGTCGGAGATTGGATATGGCTCGAAAATTGGAATGGCATTGTTTTGGAAATAGGAATACACACGACAAAAATAAGATACTAAGCCGACATAAAGATCGTGAACAATTCCCAGATACACGATATCATCAATTCCAATGGCAAAGTGACGACAATGTCAGTCAAATTCCTCATACCGTACAGTGCTGACATAGTGATTATACAATATTTCCTTCAAAATAGCAATGATTTTCTCAATGTTGTAATTTGTCGAGAACCTGCAAAGAATGTCAGAAAACTCGGATAGATCATACCTATCCACTCCATCAATATTGCAATGCCGTAGGAAATCAAGATCGAGGCAGATGATCTTGTGACCATAATCATAACAAGCCACAGTGATGCAGAATTTGTCACACAAATGATAGTATAAAAACCGACAGGCATTCTGAAAATTGAATGTCTGTCGGTTTGTGGTTTGTTACATCATTGAAATTATGGGGCAGAAAAAAGCCCCGCACCCATTGTTGAACGGGAACGGGGGGGACTTGCATAAACGCCCTGTGAATCATTTCAGGCAATAAACACCGGAAATGACATATCCGTTCATAAAGCACATTTGTTAGCTTTTGATCTGCTCCATTATATACGGATCCTTAATCTTGCTGTCCTCGGCAAATGTCAGTACCTTTGTCATTATCTCAGCAGTTTTTGGGTCTTCATCAATGAACGGCAGGAACAGCTTGCTTTTTTTGCCGCTTCCGACTGCAAGCACATTGATCTGATGACCGCCGATCTTATGTATCACACCACTTCCGAGATGAACGGTATATTTTCCATACGTTCCGTCAATAAAAGCATGATTCTTTTCAAAGTGTACATTTCTGATGCCAAACAGCGACAGATTGAAGGCAAGGATAACACGGCGCATTTCAACGGTTGAATGGCTGGTTTCCGGATCTACTCCTCCGGCATGGGCAACGCTGACAGCAAGGTCAGTATCACGCATGATTTCCGAATAGATGATATCAGGAACATTTTCAATTTTCAGCAGTTTTCCGGTTTTTCTATCCGCAAAGAATACTCCTTCAAGGGTGGGCGCTTCAATATCTCCGGGCGAGAACCAGTCAGCCT
>CADCQO010000171.1 GCA_902803585.1 uncultured Ruminococcus sp. | reverse complement strand
GTTGGTAACGACCTTGTCTATCTTATCCGATACGGTCAGCGCCTTGCTGCTCTTCTTGTGATAGCACTTTTTCATCAGCGTACCGATGTATTCATATCTTGCATTGGTGATAATGCTTTCTGCATCATCGTCCATTTCCGTTTCGGCTTTTTTGATATCCTCTTCGATATGTTTCAGTGTTTCTTCGCGGATACCAAGCTTTTCTATTATCTTTTCGTCACGCTCAAAAAGCTTGATAGCATACCATCTCTGCTGCTGTTCCGGTTTGTCGTGAAGAACGGCTTCTTCGATATGGGCTATTGCGTGTTCTACCGGTCCCGAAAATGTATGCTGCGGTATCGGCTTTGCATTTTCAGCCGATTTCAGACATTCTTCAATTGCCTTGTCAATGCCCTCGTTTTTCAGTGCAGATATTTCTACCACCGGACATCCTAAAGCCTTTGAAAGTTCGGCTGTCTTGATCTTATCGCCGCTTTTGCGGACAACGTCCATCATGTTCACAGCCGCCACAACAGGTATTCCCAGTTCCAGAAGCTGAGTGGTAAGATAAAGATTTCGCTCGATGTGTGAGCCGTCAATGATGTTGAGTATCACTTCGGGCTTTTCCTCCGTAAGATAATTTCTCGCCACCACCTCTTCGGGCGTATACGGCGAAAGTGAATAAATACCCGGAAGATCTGTAACTTTTACGTCCGTATGCTTTTTGAGTTTGCCTTCTTTTTTCTCGACCGTTACACCCGGCCAGTTGCCCACATACTGATGTGTGCCTGTCAGCAGGTTAAAAAGTGTTGTCTTGCCGCAGTTCGGATTTCCGGCAAGAGCTATCCTGATAGCCATTTAATTTTCCTCCGTTTCAACTTCTACAATATCGGCATCTTCTTTTCTGAGAGTCAGCTCATAGCCTCTGATGTTGACTTCAATTGGATCACCGAGAGGGGCGATTTTACGAATGAAAATATCAGTACCCTTTGTGATACCCATATCCATCATTCTGCGTCGGAGTGCGCCTTCTCCGTGGAGCTTTACTACCTTTACGGTCTGTCCGACCTGTGCCTGTCTGAGTGTTTTCATGTTATTGTCCTCCTTTGATTCATGCTGTTTTCACACTGCAAGCAATAAGATTATCCGTCATCAGACAGCATGATTTTCTGTGCCATTTCTCGGCTTACAGCCACCCTCGTATCTTTGATATTGACAATGATATTACCGCCAAAGGTATTCACGATACTGACAGGGCAGCCGCTGACAAATCCAAGAGTCTCAAGATGCTTTCTGACTTCCGGCGAACCTCCCACCTTCATGATGATCCTTTCCTCGCCCGTATCAGCTAAACATAGAGGCATCATAGTGTTTTCCCCCTTTAACCAAAATTAGAGTCATCTAATCTTTAACTGTAAAAAAATCCGATCTCAATATCGGAATTGCCAATTAGATATAACTAATCAGCTTCGTATACAGTTTAATACATCTAATTCATTTTGTCAATAGTATAACCAAAAAAAATAAAACAGCACTTTAGATTGAATGCTATGCTTATGATAAAATGGTGATGACCTATAGTCTGTATAAATATGATTATCAGTCACGTCAGCAAAGATTATTCTCCGGTTTTTCGGAAGAATAATCCTTTTCTTTCGTATCTAAAGTATTTGTTTTATCCTGATTTTCTCCTCGACATTTCCATACACCGGTGTTATACTATTATACACCACAGCAAAAAATATAATCACGAGGAGGAAACATCCATGGAAAACAAGAAACTGTACTGCGACTTACACACCCACAGCACCAGAAGCGACGGTGAACTTTCAAGAGCAGAAGTCATCGAACTTGCTATTGAAAACGATATAGGCGCACTGGCAATTACAGACCATAACATACCCTTTGACGACCTTGATGAATTACAGAAAAAATACCCTGAGAGCAGGCTGATAAACGGCTCTGAGATTTCTACAAGCTATCATGTTCCGGAAATGGACGAAATGAAAGAAATCCATGTTGTCGCTCTTGACTTTGAAAATACAGAACGTTTCGTAAGTATCCTCCATAGAAACCGCTATGACAGCACGGTTTATGTCAACAGCATTATACAGAAGCTCTGTGAAGCAGGACTTGAAGCGAGCTTTACATACGATGACCTGCGCGCCGAGCTGAATCAGGAATTTATAGGCAGAATGGTGATCGCAAGAAAGCTGGTCAGCCTTGGACTGGTCAGGAGCATTGATGAAGCCTTTGACGAGTATATCGGAGATTTCGGCAAGCGAAAAGCCTATGTCAGACCCAATGTCAGCAAATACATACCGATGGATACTGCAATCATCGAGATAAGGAAAGCGGGCGGTATTCCAGTGCTTTGTCACCCATACAGCTATAACCTTTCGGAAGAACAGG
>CADCQO010000170.1 GCA_902803585.1 uncultured Ruminococcus sp. | reverse complement strand
GACTTTAATGGACGGCTCAATCTCTCCCACCATCTGATAGAGGTTGTAGGAAAAGCTGTCATAGTTATCAATCAGTAAAATCATATTTCCGCCTCCTGTGCCATTTCCAGCGCTTTCAGACAGGATCTTGCCTTGTTCAGACATTCCTCGAATTCCTTTTCCGGCACGGAATCCGCTACAATGCCCGCACCGCTTCTCACAAATACCTTTCCGTTCTTCTTGTAGGCGATGCGTATAGCAATACAGGTATCCATATTGCCGGTAAAGTCAATATATCCGATAGCACCGCCGTAAATGCCCCTTTTGTTGTTTTCCAGCTCACCGATCAGCTGACACGCTCTGATCTTCGGTGCACCCGAAAGCGTACCCGCAGGCAGTACCGCCGCTATGGCGTCCAGTGCATCTTTATCTTCCCTTATCTCGCCCCGCACCGTTGAGCCGATGTGCATGACATGAGAATAACGCTCTATCGAATGGAGCTTCTCCACCTGTACTGTACCGAAACGGCTGATTTTTCCCAGATCATTGCGTCCCAGATCAACCAGCATATTATGCTCGGCAAGCTCTTTTTCATCTGACAGCAGTTCTCTTTCCAGTGCTTTGTCCTGTTCGTCTGTCTTTCCCCTCGGTCTTGTGCCCGCCAGCGGGAAAGTATGCAGTACACCGTTTTCGAGCTTCACCAGTGTTTCCGGAGATGCTCCCGCTACTTCAACGTCTGTTCCTGAAAAATAGAACATATACGGCGAGGGGTTGATCGTTCTCAGAAGCCGGTAGGTATTGAACAGACTTCCCTCAAACGGAGCACTCAGACGGTTGGAAAGCACAATCTGGAAAATATCGCCTTCCCTGATATGGTGCTTTGCCCTCTCCACCATTGCACAGTACTGCTCTTTATCAAACAGCGAAGTCACTTCGCCCGTAAGCCTTCCTGCCTTTTCATGCTTCTTTTCGCCGTTCTGCAGAAGTTCAGCAAGCTGTTTCAGATCTATCACAGCCTTTTTGTAGCCTGTTTCAGCATCATCGAGCTTCATGTTGACGATCAGCACAATTTTCTGCTTCACATTGTCAAAGGCGATAACCTTATCAAACAGCATCAGGTCAACATCTTTGAAAGCCTCCGTATCCTCTGCCTGACACCTGACAGCGGGTTCACTGTAACCCAGATAATCATAAGAGAAATACCCTACCAGACCGCCCGTAAACGGCGGGAGATAGTCAAAGCGGGGACTTTTGCAGTCTGCTAAAATCTGACGCAGGTATACGGACGGGTCGTTGGTCTGTACGGTCAGACTGCCGGCTTTCAGCTGACCATTGATACAGGTAATCTCCATTTTCGGTTCAAAGCCCAGAAAAGTATAGCGTCCCCATTTTTCATTTGCCTGTGCAGATTCCAGCATATAGCAGTGTGTTGACACATTTTTCAATATCCGCATCACCTCTATCGGAGTAGTGAAATCCGATAAAATCTCACAGCTGACAGGCACTACATTATAGTTGCCTTCCTCTGCAATTCTTGTGATTTCGTCAAACTTTGGCAAGATGTTCATATTTTTTTACCTCCCGTATCCAATAAAAAACGCCCTCAACAGAAAAACTCTGTTAAGGACGAATAATCAACACTATCCGTGGTGCCACCTTAATTCACGGCATACGCCGCACACTTTAGCAGGATACCAACATATCCCCGACAAATTACGCTTGTCATCAGCGTCGCAGAATACTCCGGAAAAAATCCGTTTGACTGCGCCCTCGGCGGTCCATTTGACAATCCGTTTCCTACCTGACTCTCAGCAGCGCAGGCTCTCTGTAAGGGCATATACTGTCTTTATCTCCGCTTCAACGGTTTACTATTGAATTTTCCATGATTATAGCACTTCTTCCTGACAATGTCAAGAAAAAATTGAAAATTCACATAAAAAAGCAAGCCCTGCCGACCCGCATCGACAGGGTTTGTATTTTAGTGCGCCTGACAGGACTTGAACCTGCATCCTTCCGGACTGGAACCTAAATCCAGCGTGTCTGCCAATTTCACCACAGGCGCACATCAGACAGAAAGCGGAAACGGCCTCACAGCAGAAATCATGATGTTCCGCTTCCTCTGTGAATTATAGCACGTTGTTCACGGCAATGCAAGCATTTTTTCTCAAAAAAGCAGACCGGCCCTCTGACGTCCTGCCATCATGGATTCGGTCTGCTGTATTCAAGACAGAGTTTCGCCTCAGCTTTCCGTTTTCACAACTGCCTCCTGCGTGATAGCAGCATCTTCGGTATCATCATCACGGCTGTATCCACAGCCTTCAGCACCACAGAACAGCTTCGGCATCTTGCCTTTTTTCTTGAAAAGTACACCGCCGCACTGCGGACAGCGTTCGGCAGTCGGCTGGTTCCAAGAAACAAAATCACAGTTCGGATAATTGGAACAGCCGTAAAATTCTCTGCCCTTCTTTGTCTTTTTGACAATGACATCTCCGCCGCACTTCGGACAGGCTACCCCTATCTTGCTGATCATCTTGACAATGTTTTTACAGTCCGGATAACCGCTGCAGGCAATGAAACGACCGTACCGGCCGAATTTTACCACCATCGGTTTGCCGCATTTCTCACAGATCAAATCCGTTTTATCCTCTTCCAGCTCGATTTTGACGCCCTTCATTTCCTCTTTGGCAGCTTTCAGCGTTTTGTCAAAATCACCATAGAACTCTGTCAGCAGTTCTACCCAGCCGCGTGTGCCTTCCTCTACTGTATCAAGATCCTGCTCCATCTGGGCGGTAAACTTGACGTTGACAATCTTCGGAAAGCGTTCTTCCATCAACTGGGTTGTGACCTCTCCCAGTTCTGTCGGAAACAGCGTTTTGCCCTCGCGTTTGACATATCCTCTTGAGGTGATAGTAGAAATCGTTGCCGCATAGGTAGACGGACGGCCGATACCATATTCCTCCATTGCTTTGATCAGCGAGGCTTCCGTATAGCGGGCGGGAGGCTGTGTAAAGTGCTGATTGGGCACCATTTCCTTGACCTTAAGGGGCATATCTTTTTCAAGCGGCGGCAGTTCGGATTCTTTTTCTTCCTCGCCGCTGTCACTGCTTTCCACATACAGCACGGTATAACCGTCAAAGTCCACACGGTAGCCGGAAGCCTTGAACAGGTAACCGCCTGCATTGATATCCGCCTGTGTTGTTTTATGCACACACTCCGCCATCTGACAGGCAATAAAGCGTTCCCAGATCAGCTTATACAGCTTGTACTGGTCACTTGTCAGGCTGTCCTTGACGGCAGCGGGTGTCAGGTCGATCATCGTAGGACGGATTGCCTCATGGCCGTCCTGTGCATTGGAACGGGACTTAAAGCGGCGTGAACCGGTTGACGGGAAATATTTCTCGCCCCACTGTGCTTTGATAAAGGTTTCTGCCGCTGCGAGGGCATCTTCTGACAAACGCAGGGAGTCCGTTCTCATATAGGTAATCAGACCGACTGCACCCATATCACGAATTTCAATACCTTCATACAGTTCCTGCGCTACCTTCATGGTGCGCTTTGACTGAAAGCCCAGCTTGCGGGAAGCCTCCTGCTGGAGGGTAGAAGTAATGAACGGCGGCGCAGGCTGTCTTTTTCTTGTGCCGTGACGCAGTTTTTCTACAAAAGGCTGTGCGTCCTTCATCGCATCTAATAACTGCTGTGCCTGTTCGGCGGTTTCGATCTTGATTTTGCCCTCTGCATTGCCGTAGAAAGAAGCAGGAAAGGCTTTGCGGCTGCCCTTCGGAATGAATTTTGCATCAATGCTCCAGTATTCTTCGGGCTTGAACGCTCTGATCTTATTTTCACGGTCTACCACAATTCTTACCGCAACAGACTGCACACGTCCCGCCGACAAGCCTTTGCGGATTTTCTGCGAAAGAAAGGGACTGAGCTTATAGCCGACCAGACGATCCAGAATACGGCGCGCCTGCTGGGCATTGACCAGATCAATATCAATTTTTCTGGGTGCTGCCATACCGTTTCTGACACCTGTTCCGGTGATTTCATTAAACGTGACACGGTTCGTATCATTCAGATCCAGTCCCAGCAAATACGCCAGATGCCACGAAATCGCTTCTCCCTCGCGGTCGGGGTCGGTTGCGAGATATACATACTCGCTCTTCTTTGCCAGACGAATCAGTTCCTCCGCCAACTTTTCCTTCCCCTTGATAATCTCATATTTGGGAGCAAATTTCTTCTTGATGTCGACACTCAGCCTGTTGGGATTCAGATCACGCACATGTCCCATTGAAGCCACTACTTCATAACCGCTGCCGAGATATTTCTTGATGGTTTTTGCCTTGGCAGGCGACTCAACAATAACCAGTTTTGACATAACTTCCTCCGAAAAAAATTATATTCTCTCATACTGACCAAATGCAACCGACTTTATCAGTCCGAGCAATTCCAGTTCTGTCAGGGCACTCATCACTTCACTGACGCTCATACCGAGTATCATATGAATCGTTTCTGCATCTTTTGAACCCTCTGAGATTGTATCATACACCGATTTCACCTCTGCTGTCAACAGGTCAGCGGGTATTTTATCGGTTTTGACCGTCTTTTTTTTCTCTTCCGGAGGTTTTTCAGTCATTATAGGCGATATCGTTTCTGCATCTTTTCCGCTTTTCTCCGCAGGCATTTCATCAGCAGGCAGTACCGCTGCGTTCTCTGATGGTATAGGCGGTGTCTGTCCGGCGGCCGTCTTTTCGGAAGAAGCCCGCCGTCTTCTTTTCTTTTTCACCGGTGCGGGCTGTTTCTCTGTCTGTTGGCTGAGATCTTGTGCGACTGCCGGAGGCGTGTTTTTCGGATATCCGACCGGAAGCGGTATTTTGCTGCTGCGCATTTTCTTGATGTCCGCTTCTGTCATTTTCTGCCCCATGTTCGCCGCTGTCCGCAGGCCTGAATCATACCATGTCAGCAGATCCTGATACTGCGTAGTAATAGCAGCACCCATGCGCAGAAGATTATTAGTCCCTACTGCTTCAGGATTGTCCAGACTTCCGGGAACAGCAAACAGCGGTTTGTTCTGTGCTGCCGTCATGCCTGCGGTAATCAATGCACCGCTGTTCACACCAGCCTCTACCACCAGCGTACAGTCTGCCAGTCCTGCAATCAGACGGTTTCTGTCAGGGAAAGAGTAACGCTCCGCCTTGGCATCAGGCGGATATTCTGAAATCAGCACACCGCTGCGGGCAATTTCACTGCGCATGGCTGCACCTCCTGCGTCATAAGGATATAAAATACCATACCCCAGAACGCAGACGGTTATACCGCCCGCCTGCAAAGCCCCCAGATGGGCTTGTGCATCAATACCTTCTGCGCCCCCGCTGATTACCATTGCATGATTTTCCGCCAGACCATAGGAAAAGCTGAAAGCTGTCTGTATGCCTGTATCAGTAGGACTTCTTGTACCGACAACCGCTACTTTTAACCCTTCCCATGACGGCAGTGTTCCTTTGACGTACAGAACAAAGGGCGGTTCAACAATCTGACGGAGCATTTCCGGATATTCTTTATCATTAAAGGAGATAACAGCAATATCATTTTCCACTGCCATGCGGTAGATACGCTGTGCTTCACTCAGGTCTTTATCTGACAGGCGCTCTGTTTCTTTTGTGCTGAATATACCGGAATTACGAAGAATATTCTCATTCGCTTCATAAATATTTTTGCTGCTGCCAAACAAGGCGATGATAGCCTTGACACGTTTTGATCTTACGTTCAGGGCTTTCTGCAGCCAGATATCGTAAATATGCCTTTCCACACAGCATCCTCTCTTTCTCTGAAAAATTTTTTCTGCTGCTATCCCTGCAGACAATACAATAGTATTGCTGCTGCCGCTGCCGCATTCAGGGACTCTGCCCGCCCTTTCATCTCAATACGCACACTTCTGCTGCATACAGCAATGGTTTCTTTTCTCAGACCGTTACCCTCGTTGCCAATGAGCATTACACCGCCCTGTGAAAAATCAATCTTTCTGATGTCCTCAGCTTCATGGGGAGTGGATGCGTAAGTCATCACGCCGTTATCACGCAAAGAGCGCATGGCTGACGTAAAATCCTCCGTGATGATGATAGGCACACGAAAAACCGCTCCCATACTGCCCCTGACAACCTTCGGCGCATAGACATCACAGCAGTCCGCCGACAGAATCACGCCGTCTGTACCGAGCGCTTCGGCAGTACGCAGGATTGT